>JAUZPB010000209.1 GCA_030706145.1 Bacteroidota bacterium | reverse complement strand
TTGGACTTCTTTGGACAATGGGGCCTCCTTTTTCCGAATTTTGGATATCGATCTCATTTAGCATTCTTTTTATTGATAGCCAGGTTCTGAGCTTTTCTTCCTTCTTTTCGCATAAGGAAATGATCCATATCTGCCTGCTTAAAAGCTTTGACTTATTCTGGCTGATCTGAAGATTACTGGTGGTAAAAGGAGGAATATTATAAAGTTTGTCCTTTGAATGCAGATTGTCAAATAGTTCCTGAAGGTGACGCTGTATCGCATTAAGTGCGCGAAATCCGAACTCATTGAAGGAAATCTCTAAGCTGTAATCATTTTCAATAGATGAGTAGGCAGCAAGCTGATCATCTGGCAGAATGATCTTTTCTGTTGCTTCAAGAAGAAGATCAAATCCATTTGAAGCTATATCTTCTATCTTTTTTTTTGAACAAAACCTATCAAGAATTTCAACTAGTTTTCCCTTTGAAACCCGGCCCCCTTTATTTTCTATCAGATTTACCTTACCGGATATTTCAAGTAGTGTAGAAGGAATGTCAATTATAGTTGCAGAGTCTCTTTGTGCTTCATTTTCTGAAGAATAGCTCTTTTTATTCTGCTGGGCTAGAATAGTTATGCATAATGTCAGAATAATAATTACAAGGATTATCTCTATGGGTCTCATGTACAGAAAATAGGGATTATGTCCTAAATTGGCAATGCATTATTATATTAAGAAAAAGCGTTGTAAAAAGAGAATCCTATAAAAAATGAAGGCCTCAAATTAAAAGAGAAAGCCTCAAAGCCAGAATGGTCCTGAGGCTTCAAAAACCTTGAGGAAGTAGCAATCTTTTATGTCAGAGGCCTTCTTCCAACTATAAACCTGTAAATTGCAAGTATTATTACTGCCCCTACAACTGCCCCTATCAGTCCGGCTGATTGCCCTTCATGATACCATCCGACTGCTCTTCCTAAGAATGTAGCTAATATTGCCCCTACAATACCCAGGGCAATTGTGATTATAAATCCTCCCGGATCCTTTCCGGGCATTAGCAGTTTGGCAATTGCTCCTGCTATACCACCTATTATTATTGACCATAAAATTATCATAGTTTTATCCTTCCTTTTGTCTGTGCTGCTGTATATGTGATACTTCTTTTATTGTATCTCCTGTTAATATAATATTGACTTCAAAGACTTCATTCAATACTAATTCTTATGCATGCTTGGTCGCATTTCCCCCTGTCGTTAAATTCCTATATTTGCCTTTCTATAGCCGCTTTTTACATATAACTTTATGTTTAGTTATTATTTGTCTATATTAGTCCATATTTTGCATCTGTAAGTTTCCATTGATTTGAACTTGGAGGAAAAATAAATGTACTATGCTTTACTGCTCTTCTTACTTGCAATCGCACTTTTTTTCTTTGTAACTGGTGTCCAAAGACACAAAAAATCCAGAATATCTTTGGGCATTGTTATTGCCCTCTTAAGCATTTCTTTCTTCTGGTTTATGGATTTTTGGGGTGAAGCCTTATGGTATGAGAGCCTTGGGTATAGTTCTCAGTTCTGGATCATGAACTATGCTAACATTGGCTTTGGCCTTGCTGGGGCAATCCTGGGCTTTGCTGTTATTTATTTATTTACTCTGGCAATTCCAAAGACTAAAAGGGCAGTTCATATCATTACTAAGATCTTAGGCCTGCTTATAGGAGCTTCATGGGGATATTCAAACTGGGATGTGATACTTAAATTCTGGAACAGATCCTATACGGGTATGAACGACCCAATACTAGGGAAAGATGTAGGCTTTTATCTCTTTACACTCCCATTCCTGGATTTTATTTATTCACTCGTGGTTCTGCTTGCTGTTATAGCTCTTATTGCTACGTTTGTATCTGTTTTTATCCGCTTTAGGGATAACAACTTTGTTTTTTATTTCCCTCCTGAATATGAGATTAAGACTGGACAGTTTTTTTCTCCTTTATTCCTGAACTCTTCAATCTTTATTTTTATACTCGCTGCAGGGAGGTTTTTAGACCGTTATCATCTGCTCTATTCAAATACGGGTGTTGTAGCTGGCCCGGGCTGGACAGATGTAAATGTCATTCTACCTACATATACAGTAGTTATAATTTTATTTATCCTTCTGGCTCTTATGCTTCTTATTCCATATTTCCGTAAGTCTGCTAGGAATTATCTCTCACTTCGCCTGCGTATTTCGCCTGAGCGTTCATATACAATGGTTCTTGCTGTTCCTGCAGTTCTAATAGTACTTATATGGATTGTTGGCTTTGGCCTTCTGCCCAGACTTTTCGAATGGCTGGTTGTTCAGCCTAATCAGATAACGTTCGAACGCCCATATATTATGAACAATATTAAATTTACTCGCCAGGCTTTCGGTCTCGATAAAATAGAGGAAAAGGAATATCCGCTTAATGGTACCTTCTCGCAGCAGACAGTAAATGAAAATCCAAATATATTTAATAATATCCGCCTCTGGGACTGGAAAGCTCTCGATGCAGTCTATAGGCAGTTCCAGGCAATCCGCCTTTATTATGAATTCTCTGATGTCGACGTTGACCGCTATAATATTGATGGAAACGTTAGACAGGTAATGATCTCTGGAAGAGAAATTAACCTGGATAACCTGCCCTCGCAGAGCCAGACCTTTGTAAATAAGCGCTTCCAATACACACATGGCTATGGCATTACTATGGCTGATGTAAATAAGTTTACTGAAGAAGGTTTACCTGACCTTTTGATAAAGGATATTCCCCCGGTTAGTCAGTCTCCTTCTCTTCAGGTAAAAGAACCGCGCATATATTTTGGAGAAGATACACGCTCACACGTTATTGTCAACTCTAAGTCAAAAGAGTTTGATTACCCAAGCGGAGAGGATAATGTATATACAAGATACTCCGGAAAAGGCGGAGTTGAACTTTCAAACTTCTTTACGAAATTTCTGTATGGATGGAAGTTCGACGGAACTAATTTCCTCTTCTCCGATTATCCGACAAATAAAAGCAGACTTATGTTCCACCGTCAGGTTCAGGACCGCGTCAAACGCCTCGCCCCTTTCCTTAACTTCGATAAGGACCCTTACATTGTTCTTGCAGATGGGAAGCTTTACTGGATAATAGATGCATATACTACTTCTAACTTCTACCCGTATAGCCAGCCCTTTAGCGGCACTGAAAATATTCAGTATAAAGAGGGTAACTCTACTCAAATGCTTACAACTGAGTTTAGCGGCTATCTGGATGGAATTAACTATATCAGAAACTCAGTCAAAGCCGTTGTTGATGCCTACGATGGCTCTGTAAATTTTTACATAATGGATAAAAGCGATCCTGTAATTAATGTCTGGAATAAAGTCTTTCCACGGCTTTTTAAGACCAGGGAGCAGATGCCTAAAAGTCTTCTTGCCCATATCAGGTATCCAATGGAAATGCTCCTTACACAGGGCCTTGTCTATGCAAAATACCATATGACTGATCCAACTGTTTTTTATAATCAGGAGGATTTATGGGTAAGGGCAACAGCTAAGTACTATAACCAGGTGCAGCCCGTTGAACCGTATTATATTATGTGGCAGGCTCCGGGCTCTAAGACTCAGCAGTTCGTTCTGATGCTGCCATTTACTCCAAAGAATAGGCAGGTACTAATTGGCTGGATGGCCGTGCTGTGCGATCCGGAAAATTATGGACACTTCCTTGCTTATCAGTTTCCAAAGGACCAAACCGTACTTGGACCTCAGCAAATAGAAACTAAAATTGACCAGGATAGCTATCTCTCTGGACAGCTGACTCTGTGGGATCAGCATGGTTCAAAGGTAATACGTGGAAATGTCCTTGCAATTCCTGTAAATAATACGATCTTTTATGTCGAACCAATCTATCTTCAGGCCGAAACTGCTGCATATCCTGAACTGCGCCTTGTGGTCGTTATGTATAAGGATAATATGAGCTATGCTAAAACTTTTGATGAGGCAATGGGGGGACTCTTTGGCAAAATGCCTGAGGTCCAAAAGGTTGCTCAGCAGATGCAGCAGCAGCCGTCTGGCCCTGTAGCTCAAAGTGCCAAATCTACGGGGAAGGATATCTCTTCTATAGAAAATCAGATCAGAACGGCAAACGAGGCTTTTAATAATTACCTTAAGCTAAGTGGACAAAAAAGGTTTAGCGAAGCAGCAAGGGAACTTGAAAGACTCCAGCAGTCACTTCAGGAGCTTTCAAATCAGTCAAATAAAAAAAGGTAATATGTTCTCTTAGACCAGTTCTTTTGTTTAATATTAAAGGTTCATATATGTCTTATCTTAATGATGAGCAGATATGAACCTTATTTTTCTTTTTACCTTTTTTCATTTTTAGACTATTTCTCAGGAGTTAATATTCCTGCCCAGCCTCTTACCGGCATAATATTAATTTTTTAATTTCAGAAAGATCATCAGCAGTCAGTCTGTAGAAATATATTCCGCTTGTAAAATGACTCGCATCAAATATTGTTTCATAAGTCCCGGCTGTTTTAATTCCTTCACTAATTGTTATAAGTTCTTGCCCAAGAGTGTCAAATATTGTTAGCCTGACATTTGATTCTTTAGCTATATAATACCTTATTTTTGTTACAGGATTAAATGGATTGGGGTAATTCTGATATAAAATAAATTCCTGCGGGCTAACTGATCTAGGTGAAACTTCTGAAACTCCTTCAAATGTTATTTTTTGTATATCCTCTATGTTATACACCTTTAATGTGCCACCGGTCTTAAGAAGATTTAATGAGCCCGCCTGTGCAAAAAGATTGCTTGAAAGGAAAATGAGGAAGATCAGTATGCTTTTGTTTGCTGCCATTTGTTTTTATTTATCTTGTTTATTTTTGCTGCTTTCTTCAGAACTGTATTACAGTTTTATTTTCGTTTTTTCTGATCCATTCATTTATATAATGGCTGCTTCATAATACCCAGTTCGTCACTTAGCATCTTATATAGTACCGGATCTAAAAGGACCTTCTGAATTGTTGTTTCTTTGCCATCTAACCAAATAACAGAATTTATAAGTCTTATTCCATGGCTGTAGTCTACATAATAATTTACATGACCGGTATACAATGGCTGTATAGGCTTCCCGTCTAATTTATGCCAGCCATATATTGCTACACTCGTTGGTTTAGATGGAAGCAGGTTTGTAATTACTACATCTTTCTTTAAACCACCTGTAAGGCTTCCTGGTTTTGGATTTAATGCGAGTCTTTTTGCTTCAATTTCCTGGTTGTGCTTTACAAATGTTTTTACTAGCTCGTTTGTGTTTCCAACCGGTGTATATGTGATAGGCTCAAGTTTTACTCTGCAAAATGAATATATTATGTTTACCAGCTTTCTTGTAGGTAATATACAGCCGTATAGATTGGCAATGCTCTGTGCTGTCTTGGGCCCCATTGGTATCCTGCAGAAGTCATCGTCTGTTCCTATTGACAAATAGTCGGGCATTACTTCAAGTACTACCTCGTGCGTGACATTCAGGCTGTCTGTAAGATATGTCTTTATTTTACACATATTTCTTAAAAAATCAGGGATATTGCCTTGGGTGAATTCTTTTAATATAAGTGGCTCCCTTTCAGAAAAAGACATGCTTTGTATTGACTCCATGAACTTAGAACCGCTTAATGCTCCCTGAATACGGTTTGGAATACTTATGGCTGAAAATTTAAGACTGTCGAGCTCTGAAATTGGAAACTCTATAGGTCCACTGTTTTTTGTATAAATATTTAGAGATTTATTAAGTGAAAAGCCTAGGCTATCAATGTTATCTAGCCTTATCTGAGTTGTGCCTTTGTGTGTGTGAATATTAAGAGAATATCTGGCTAGAGAGGTCTTAAGAGAAAAACTGAGACTCTTAAGCTCTGAAATTTGAAAACTATCGGTTCCTGACTGACTGTGAATACTTATACTCTGGCAATAAATTACTGAAGAAACTAAAATGGATAGTAGAATGCTTGCTGCAATTTTTTTCATCTTTAACTTCCTGATAAAGAAAAATCAATTATTCTATTGTCTTAAAGCTATTTTCTTAAAGC
>JAUZPB010000208.1 GCA_030706145.1 Bacteroidota bacterium | reverse complement strand
TATGCCAAACCAGAATAAGTTTACTGACATTTACTTAAATGGCGACATTTCTTCAAATGAAATAATACTAAGTAAGATCCTCTTCAACGAAAAGTATGGCTCTGATGTACAGATACACTTAGATACAAATAAACTTGAGAAAATTGATAAGAACTACCTTTTAGCAGGTGATATTAACCTGATCAACAACCGCTATACTAATGGAATGAGCTTTGCCGATGAGATCTCTGAAATGATCTTCCTCCCTTATGTTAACTACGTGGCAGTATCAAAAAATAGGGAAGCCTTAGAGAGCTTTAATAAAGCCTTGAAGGGTATGGATGCGATAATTGAAGATAATATTGGCTCTTATCTTGATACTTCAAACCTTACTGAAGAATCCAGAGATTATATCGAAGGAAGCCTAAACTCAGTCTATTATGAAATGACAAATTCTGAAGTAGATGGCCTGAAAGAACTTATACAGATGCCATATTTCCATGGAATATGGGATGATATGGTGGATTTGAAGTTAGTCTGAAAAAAGTATCTCTGCAAAAAAAGTATCTCTGTAATAAAAAAGAATTTTCCCAATAAAAAAGCCTGTGGGCATTCTAACAAGAACAGTCTTGTTTTTACGCTGACAGGCTTTTCATTTTTTAAAACTTATAACTCTTAAGCACTCATAGTTCAAAATATTTAGCTAGAGCGAAAGGTGCGAAATACTTAAGACGTTTTTATCACTTCTGAATTTTTCCAGCATCTCTGGAGTAGCTGCCTTATTTAATTTCATAGTGCAGCATGCAGCAAGCCCGCCTTCAAAGATCACATTTTCAACTTCTTCAATGTTTATGCGACCTTTTCTTAAGACGTCAAATATAGCAGCAAGAACACCTGGACGGTCAAAGTGTTTAACTACCAACTGGTAGTGAGAATCGGTCCTTTGAGCGCGGTTAACCCAGTGTGCAATTATGCCGCTCTTAATAAAGTCGCGTACAATTTTTACTGTCTCTTCGGCAACTGCGTTCTGTGCCTGCTCGGTAGAAGCTCCAATATGGTGTGTTATGTAAACATTTTCAAGTTCCTGAAGAGGGCTGCATACTTCACCTTCTTTACCTTCGGGCTCATCTTTGAAGACGTCAAGACCAACCTTTAGGTTCTTTTCTTTTACTGCCTTTATTAAAGCAGACTCGTCGATTATTTCAGAGCGCGAGGTATTTATCAAAATCGAATTAGGCTTTACATAGCTGAACATCTTTTCATTAAAAAGATTTCGCGTCTCATCTGTAAGAGGAAGATGAATAGATATAACATCTGCAATTGGGAGTATCTGGTCCATCTCCGAAAAATCCTTAATGGCTACCCCTTCTATCCTGGAAATATCTTTACCATAAACATTCATTCCAAGGGCAAGAGCGCGTTTAGCTACTTCCTTACCAATATTTCCAACACCAATCAAAGCAAGGTTCTTTCCAAATAATCCTTCAGCTTTAGAATATTCGGCCTTGTTCCATTTTTTGTTCTTGAAATCCATAACATTGTTAGCAATGCGTCTGTCTAAGCTGATCATAAGGCCAATTGCAAGCTCGGCAACTGCAATTGAGTTTTTGCCAGGACAGTTTGTAACGTAAACACCTTTTTGGTTTGCCGCAGGTATATTAATATTATTAACACCTGCTCCGGCTCTTACTATAAGATTTAGTGTGTTGCTTCTTTTTATTGTTTCTTCGGTTACATTAGTTGAACGGACAACCAGAATGTCAATATCTTTTATGTGTTCAGGCAAGTCGTTTTCTCCCAGCTTGGGAGAGTATTCTACATCGAGACCAAGTTTCTTAAACTCAGCAATGTAGTGCTCGGGAAACTTATCGGCGATTAACAGTCTCATAATGATACTCCAATTTGTTTTGAAATTTATTTTTATCAGAGCATAAAATGGACATAAAAAGACCTAAGTTATCTCTTGTGAAGAAAACTTAGATTATTTAATATCCTCTTATTTTTGATTAAGTTCAACACTACTCTAACCATTGCTATGACATGGTTCTTCTAGACAACAGCTAAAGCGTCTGCATTCTCGGCAATCCACTGCCTTTATTTTAGTTCCGCAACTAAAGATCGTTTTTTAGCATAGGGACTTTAATTCCCCAGGCTTTTGCATTATCAATAGCTCTTTTATAACCAGCATCGGCATGACGAATTACACCCATTCCGGGGTCATACGTTAAGACGCGCATTATTCTTTCTTCAGCTTCTTTTGTCCCATCAGCAACTACAACCATGCCTGCGTGTATGGAATTTCCAATTCCAACTCCGCCGCCATGATGTACTGAGACCCAGCTGGCTCCTCCAATTGAATTAAGAAGGGCATTTAATATTGGCCAGTCTGCAATTGCATCGCTTCCATCGGCCATCTTTTCTGTCTCTCTGTTAGGTGAGGCAACCGATCCGCAGTCAAGGTGATCTCTTCCAATTACAATTGGAGCCTTGACCTTTCCAGTTGCAACCAGATCGTTGAATATTTTTCCCATCTTTGCTCTTTCACCATATCCCAGCCAGCAGATCCTGGAGGGGAGTCCCTGGAAATGAACCTTTTCCTGCGCTTTTTTTATCCAGTTGATAAGTGCCTTGTTTTCAGGAAAAGTCTCCATTATGGCTCTGTCGGTTTCAAAAATATCTTCCGGATCACCTGAAAGTGCAGCCCAGCGGAAAGGTCCTTTCCCGTCACAAAATAATGGGCGGATATACTCAGGAACAAAGCCCGGTATGTCAAAAGCATTTTCAACACCATTTTCCTTTGCTTCGCCGCGTATATTGTTACCATAATCGAAAGCAATTGCACCTTTTTTCTGCATTTCAAGCATTGCCTTTAGATGGACAACAATGGTATTCTTTGCAAGCTTAATATACTCCTCAGGATCTGAAGTGCGGAGTGCTAAAGCTTCATCAAAGCTCATTCCCATAGGAACATATCCATTTAACGTATCATGAGCCGAGGTCTGGTCGGTCAGGACATCAGGTATTATGTTTCTTTCGAGTATTTTAGGTAGAATTTCTCCAGCATTACCAACGAGTCCAACAGAAAGTGCTTTCCCGTTTTTCTTTGCATCCAGGACCAGTCTTAAGGCTTCATCTAAGTCTTCAGAGATCACGTCAATATAACCTGTATCCAGCCTTTTTTGAATTCTGTTTCTGTCAACATCAATTCCCAGAAAAGCAGCTCCATTCATTGTAGCAGCCAGAGGCTGTGCTCCTCCCATACCGCCGATTCCAGCGGTTAAAAGAAACCTCCCTGAAAGTGATCCACCAAAATATTTCCTGGCGCATTCGGCAAAGGTCTCATATGTACCCTGCAGAATTCCTTGTGTGCCTATATAGATCCAGCTTCCTGCTGTCATCTGTCCATACATGGTAAGTCCAAGTGCTTCCAGTCTGCGGAACTCATCCCATGTTGCCCATTTAGGTACAAGCATTGAATTGGAAATAATTACTTTTGGAGCATTCTTATGTGTCCTGAATATTCCAACTGGTTTACCGCTTTGGACAAGAAGAGTTTCATCTTCTTCAAGTTCTTTTAATGAGTCAATGATTGCATGATAGCATTCCCAGTTTCTAGCAGCTTTTCCTTTTCCGCCATAAACTATAAGGCTATCAGGATTTTCAGCGACTTCGGGATCCAGATTATTCATAAGCATGCGCATAGCAGCTTCCTGGATCCACCCCTTGCAGCTTAGGTGTGAGCCGTGCGGGGCTTTGATGGGGCTTTCTGTTTTTGTTTGCATAAAAAATTATTGGTTGAAATGTGTTGTTAAAATATTATTATATTGTGTATAAAGTGATTTATGTAACCATTTCATTAAAAACCAGCTCTTTTCTGCCTTATTTTTTAGATATTTTATGTTCTCCTTCAGCTGGAGAGTAAGTCTTATATACTCATCCTTTGTAAGTTTTACATTTTCAGGTGAAGCATTAAGCTTTTCGACAATTGAGTTAAATGCTTTTACATCTACTGCAAACCTGTTGTCTGTCTGCATTTGTCTAATGACCTGTTTACAAAAGTTAAGCAACAATCTTTTTTCATTCTTGTCAAATTCGAATGTGTAGTTTTTGAATAGCTGTTTCATATTCCTCAAAAATTATAAATTATGATTTATGAATTCTAGACTTTTAGAGAAAGCATATTTTCCCTCATGGTCTGGTAGCCAGGCTTAATTACATTATAAATATAATGTAATCTATCCTTATAGGGAATAAATGCCGACTTCATAGCATTTATTGTTATCTTTTCAATATCATCGAGCGTAATGTGGAAGTACTTGATTGCCGTTAAAAATTCCTTCGTCATGTTTGTATCACTCATTAGCCTGTCGTCAGTATTAATTGTAACGCGGAATTTTTCCTTGTAGAGATATCCAAACGGGTGGTTCTCAATTTTATCTATTGCACCTGTATGAACATTACTAAGAAGGCATAATTCCAAGGGGACTCTTTTATCGAGTATATATTGGGCCAGCCCCCCAAGGTTTACAACATGCCTGTTAGCATCTAAGACAATATCTTCAGTTAGTCTTGTTGCATGACCAATTCTGTGAGCTCCGCACCACTGCAAAGCCTGCCAGATGGATTCTTTTCCGAAAGCCTCTCCAGCATGAATTGTAATATTGAAGTTTGATCTTTGAATAAACTGGAAAGCCTCCAGGTGTTTCTTTGGCGGGTAGCCGCCTTCTTCGCCTGCAAGATCGAAACCAACAACGCCCTGATTGCGAAAATTAACTGCTAATTCTGCAATTTCCAGGTTTTGAGTCATATTTCTCATGCCGCAGAGTATTAGTCCATAACCAACATTAAAATCTTTTTTACCCTTTTCAAGTCCTTCCAAAACGGCTGTTACAACGTCGTCAAGATAAAGGTTTTTAGAAGTATGAAAGACAGGTGCAAAACGGGTTTCAACATAACAGACGCCATCGTTTTTCATATCTTCCATCATTTCATAGGCAACTCTGGAAAGAGATTCTTTGTTATTCATAACAGCACAGGTGTGTTCAAAGCCCTGAAGATACTCGACTAAATTACCCTTGTTTGCTCCGCGATGGAACCATTCACCCAATTCTCCCGGATCCTTTGTGGGGAGTTTCTTGTAATGCATTTCATTGGCTAGTTCGATTATTGTCTGCGGTCTTAATCCGCCGTCCAGGTGGTCGTGAAGCAATACTTTGGGAACTGTTTTGATGATTTGTTCAATGTCCAAGAATACCTCATTTTAATTAGCTAAAATATCCTTTTTGGTCTGGAAAATCAACCGCTACTATTTAGCTTAAGCCTATTACTGGTAGAATAGCCTTGAATAGATGAGCACAATTTAGCTGACCTTTTTTTAGGGGGGAGATGTGGCCTGAATTAGTGGAACAATATGGGGAAGTAGAACACTATAATTTAGCAGAAGCTTTTTGGAAGTTAAGTACTTTTTTTGCAGCCGGTCCTATAATAAGTCATACTGCATTTGTAAATTCTTATAGACTGCTTTCTCATAGCTCTGTTTGTAGCTGCCAGCATATGATGAATAAATATGCTTGATTTTAGGAGCTTAAAGTAGTAATTTTTCGCAGTATATTTAAAAAATTATTAGGCAATTAAGGAGAGTAAATGAAAAAATTATTTAAGATGTCTCTAATGGGAATGCTGCTTTGTCTTAGCTTTATGGCATTTCAGTGTTCATCTACCGAAATGACAAGCGCCAAATTGTACATTCAGCAGAAGAACTATGCTAAGGCAAAAGAAGCTTTGATGAAAGAGATTCAGAAAAATCCTAACAGTGATGAGGGTTATTACATGTTGGGATATCTTTACGGGGAAGAAGGGGATTTTGCTAAAATGGCAGATAATTACAATAAATCACTTTCTATTAGTAAGAAATTTGCCAAGAATATTGAAGATTCAAGAAAATATTATTGGATGAATGCCTTTAATAAAGGTGTTAACTATTTCAATAAAGCAACCAAAGCTAAAGCTGAAGATAGTGTTAAGACATTCTATACCCAGGCTATTAAGGCTTTCAAGGAAGCTATTGCAGTTGAACCTGATTCAGCAGATACATATAAGAACTTAGCTTTTGCATCAATTCAGGCAGGAAGACAAGACGATGCAATTGAACCACTTGAAAATCTTCTCAAGATCAAAAAATCTGCCGATGG
>JAUZPB010000207.1 GCA_030706145.1 Bacteroidota bacterium | reverse complement strand
TTCGTTTTAACCCTGAAGTAGAAAACCAGATTTACAATAAAATATTCTTTGATGATTATAAGCTTCATAAAAGTAATGACGGCTTTATTATGCTTACTACTAATCAGATAATTACGCACAGGCTTGCTGCTTGGTGCATCAGCTGGTGGGATATGCTAAAGGTCATTGAACCAGTAGAGCTTAAAGAGCACATCAAAAGAATGATTAACAGTTTCTGTTTAGTTAACTTTGGAGACGCAGAGTATTAGGTACACTAACAGGTGATGTAGTAGGTTCAGCTTATGAATGGAATAATGTAAAAACAAGGATTTTTCCTTTTCGGCATTCAACCAAATATACAGTGATACTTTAATGACAATTGCAACTGCAGATAAGAAACTAAATAATAAGAGCTTTACGGAAGTCTATAAACAATATGGCAGGACCTATCCTGATGCCGGTTATGGTAGGCAGTTTTATTATTGGCTTATGAGCAATGGCTGTGACCCTTGCTTCAGTTTTGGCAATGGAGCTGCAATGAGGATAAACTCGATTGGAATTGCATTTAACTCGCTTGAGGAAGTATTGAAAGAAGCAAAGCTTTGCAATGAAGTTACCCACAATCATCTGGATGGAATAAGAGGCGCACAGGTCGTCTTATCTTTTATATTTATGGCCAGAACCGGAAATTCCAAAGATATTCAAAAAAATTTTATCGAAAACAGCTTTGGCTACAACCTGAACAGGACAGTAGAAGAGATTAGGCTAAGATACAACTTAGAACCATCATGTCAGGGATTTGTATCCGAAGCTATTATAGCTTTTCTTGAATTAGAAGATTTTGAAGATGCAATTAGAGCAGCTATCTTTTTAGGCGGTGACAGTGTTACAATTGCATGTATTACCGGTGGAATTGCACAAGCTTTCTATAAAAATATTCCGCAAAAACTGATAATTAAGGTATTGAGTTACCTTCCAAAGGAATTCATTTCTTTGATATATCTTTTTTCTAACAAATTCGGAGTAAAATTATGAACCATCCAGACGTAATTTTCTATCCATGGCTTGGGAAAAATTATAATGATAGAGGATTTAAGGGGAAAAAAATTTTAATACTTGGGGAATCCCATTATGGCGATTTTTCATCAGAAGAAAGCAATACAACAATAGATACCGTTGAGAGATATTTAGGAAGACTGACAACAACTAGTGATACACATAATTGGAAATCCTTCTTTACCAAAATCACAAAAATATGTTTGGATAAAGATGAAATTTTCAAAGAGGATAAAGACTGCTTTTGGGATTCTGTGGTTTATTATAATTATCTTACAGAAAGTCTTAAAAAAAATTGCAGACCAACAACCGAACAATGGGAAAATAGCGGAGCAAACTTTTATAAAGTAATCAATTATTATAAACCGGATATCGTACTGGTGCTTGGTGATGCATTATGGAAACATATGCCATATAAAAACTGGAATTTAGCAGAACCGAATTTAGGATATTATATACTTGATGATGGCAAGAAAATTTTTGTTTCATCAATTTACCACCCGTCTTCCAGATATTGTTATGGAACAGATAAGTACATTTCGAAAGAAATTTTTAAAAAATTAATAGAATATAATATCTGTTAAGGGGCTATCAAAAACATCGCCCTTTTGAAATCCGTGGAATTTTTTGAGTTCATTTTGCTACCGCTCAATGCTGATTCTGACATAATAAGGGTATTATCTAAAAGGAAAGATAGAACTAGATTCTGATCTTTGGGATGGTTTTTAATGGTTTTAATAGTTATTTTTATGCTAAATATTATTAACTCGTTGTAAAGATGAATAAAGAAACTCTTAGAAGATTATTCCGCTCCATTGACGGTGAGCCAGAGGATGATATTGTTAAGGTTGCCTTCAAAATTATTGAAGAAGAAGAATCCAAGGGGCACCTACTGCTAGCTAAAAACTTGCGTGAAATATTGGACGCAAAGATTAAGAGTTCTTTCGGGTTGAAAAAAGAGTTAAAGAGTATTTTCGATAAAGACATACCTGTCAGCAGACGCTATAATATTCCTTTAGCTACACACATAGAACGTGAAAACCTAAGACATCATATGATTTTACCAAATGAAGTGGAAAAAAGATTTCAGAGGATAGAAAAAGAATATGTTGCCAGAGAAAGACTAGCACACAATGGACTAAAACCACGTCAGAAAATTCTATTTTATGGTCCTCCTGGATGTGGTAAAAGCATGGGCGCTGAAAGGATAGCCTGGAACATAGGTTTGCCATTTCTTAAAGTTAGGTTTGAAGCTATAATATCTTCTTATCTAGGGGAATCAGCGGTAAATTTAAGAAAAATGTTTGAAAGTATTAAATTCTATCCTTGTGTTCTCCTTCTGGATGAGTTTGATTTCTTTGCAAAATCCAGAGAAATCGGACAGGACGTCGGTGAAATGCATAGAATTGTTAATATGCTTCTCTATCTTTTGGATGAATTTAACGCCCCTGGTATTCTTATTGCTACTACAAACCTTGAAGGTACTCTTGATAAAGCACTCTTCAGGCGTTTTGACGAGGTTCTTGAAATTCCAAAGCCAGGGAAAAAGGAAGTTATAGATCTACTTATTGATACTCTTTCAGCAATACAAGTATCCAAAGTCATTAATTTTGATCAACTTGTAAACCAAATGAATGATTTGTCAGCTGCGCAAATCGTAAAGGTAGCACAAGATGCTGCAAAGCTTTCGATTATTGAAGGCAAAGGAATTGTAGAACAATGTCATCTTCAGTCGTCACTTAAGGAAATTCTCAATCAAACTATATAGCTGAGTAAATTTTAATGCCAAGTTTTCCACATCTCTCCCTGCCAACCAAAGTAAATGGAAAATTCAGATCACCACAGGGCGGCAGTAGAATTCAAAATACACAGACACAACAAAACCTAAACAACCGAAGTGGACATGGGGAGTACCTTTCCAGCTCTATGCACCAGTTGACCGCAGAATGGTCCTCAGAAAAAGAAAGGAGGAGCACCGAGCAATTACCAGCCCTTCCAGAGGCTTACCCCATTTTTTTGCAAGTTGATCCTAATATTTTCCAACCTGATCAGATAAAAACATCTTTTGGATTAGAGGTTATTGCTGAAGAAGACAATGGCTTTATAATCGGATCCTCTATAGATATAAATCTACCTACTCTGGCAGAAAAGATAGATAAATTTGTAAATATGTCTGGAAAGTTCAAAAACAAAGCTGCACAACTCTGGCAGATTGTTACAGGAAATCAGTGGCGAATAACTGAAATTCTTTCTGGGGAACTTCAAGCCAAGTGGGAAGAGATTCAGGATAATGAGAAATATATTGTTGATGTAGGAATTGCATGCAGCATCCCTATTCCTAATGCCCCAGTAAAGATGACTGAAGAAACTATTGAACACCATAATGAAAGATTGGAGAGATGGAAAAACAGAAAAGAGGCTTTACAGAGAGAAAGAGATGAAATTGCGCTTAGCAGGCAAGATGAGTTTGAAAAATTTATAAAAAACTATGACGGGGAATTACTAGACTCTTTTGTTGAAGCAGAGGATAGCTTTTCCTGCCGTATTGAAATTAAAGGTATCGGCCTAAAGGATCTTGTTCTAACTTATCCATATGTATTCGAAGTGATTGAAGCTGAAGAAATATATGATATTCAAGAAACGACTTCATTACATGGATTAGATTTTTATCCTGAACTTTTAGCCCCAAGTAATAAAGACCCTAAGGTCTGTATAATAGATAGCGGCATACAGGAAAGCCATAGGCTCTTAAATCCTGCCATTCATTTAGCCGCTTCCAAAAGCTTTATCTCAGATTCCTCGACAGCAGATTTAGTAACAAACGGAGGCCATGGTACCAGAGTAAGTGGAGTTGTTCTCTTTGGCATCTCTATTCCTCGAAATGGAACTTATCAGTTAAGTTGTTGGATTCAGAATGCTAGAATTCTTGACAATAATTGCAAGATGCCTGAAACACTTTATCCACCCTCTGTGATGAGAGAAATTGTAGAGTATTATAATAATAATTTCGGAACAAGGATTTTTAATCTGTCGGTTAATTCATCAATTGCCTGCCGACGTTTACATATGTCTACCTGGGCTTATGAAATTGATAAATTAATGTCCGAAAGAGATATAATATTTATTGTTACAGTTGGAAATATTTTTAGTTCTTCATATATCCTCTCTATTCCTGGAATAAAGCAACATCTGGAAAGAGGATCTCTATATCCTGATTATCTACTTGAAAGCTCAAGCCGTATTGCTAATCCTGCTCAAAGCTGTTTTGCACTAACCGTCGGTTCTGTTTGCATTTCTGAATATAATACTACAGATCGTAAATCTTTTGGCTGTAAAGATAGTATATCTTCATTCTCACGAATTGGACCTGGTATCTGGGGGATGGTAAAACCTGACATTGTAAGCTATGGGGGAGATTTTATCTATCAAAATGCTGGTTTTGTAAGTATTGCCGAGCACGAAGAAACTTCACCCGAATTAGTAAGGGCAACAACTGGAGGTGGTCCGGCTATTAGCAGAGATAAAGTTGGCTGCTCATTTGCTGCACCTCTTGTCACACAGATAATTGCTAGTTTACAGAAACTACTGCCAACTGAGAGCACATTATTATATAGAGCGCTTGTGGCTAACTCCTCCTCCTGGCCGGAAACTCCAATTGGTGATACTGCTACAGATAGAATGCTAAAATTTTATGGCTTCGGAATTGCAAATCTTGAAAAAACAATTGATAATTCAGCTCATAGGATAACAATGATTTCTAGCGGGAGCATTTCGGCCAAAAACGCTGATGTATACACAATCAAGGTTCCAGATGAGATAAGAAGACCTGGGAATGACAACGATATATTAATAGAAGTTACACTTTCTTTTAAAGCAAGACCAAGAAGAACACGAAGAGAATCAAAATCGTATCTTTCGACATGGCTTTCCTGGCAGAGTTCCAAGCTAGGTGAAAGTGCGTCTCAATTCACAAAAAGAGTTCTCGGTGATGAAACTTCTACAGATACCACAGGGACAGGACAAGAAACCATAAAATGGGTCATTGGTAATCGAGTTAATACTGGCATTAATGGAATTAGATTAAATAATAGCTCGCTCCAGAAAGACTGGACAACCATTAAGGTTTATGCCCTGCCAGAAAATTTCAGTATTGCAGTTATTGGACACCAGGGTTGGGATAAGGACCCATCCAGTTGTGTTGACTATTCATTAGTTGTTAGTTTTGAGGATTTAAGCAGAGAACTACCGGTCTATGAGTTAATTAGAATAGAAAATCAAATTGAAACAGAGCTAAATATTCAAACTGAGATCGTCCTTTAAGGGTTTAGCAGTATTGATCATCAGGCTTGTTGCTGCTTGGACGTGAAGTTACATTCAAATTAATCTTTATATGCAGAAATTATAAGCATCATGGGACGGCGGAATTCTTCTTTCAAAGCTTCATTTTCTCTCAACATTTCCTGCGATGGCAAAGGTTCAATTACTTTCTTGATAGTAAACCCATTATTTATCAGGGAGTTAATATATGTAGTTAATGTTCTGTGATATTTGATAATCTTTTTACCGAGAAAAGTTGCTTCCCTTCTGCCTTCTATAAAATAATTATCTACAGGCCAGTGAATTTTATTTCCTTTTTCATCATATATCCAGTCTTGATTTCCAAAGGCCGTAAAGACCGGATGTTCAACAGAAAACACCAGGTCGCCTTTATGTTTTAATATCTGAAATAATTTTTCACTTATTAGTTCGAATGATTTTATATAATGGAATGCCAAAGAACTGATAATAAGATCAAAGCTTTCTTTGTCAAAGTTAATATCTTCAATTGCTCCTCTCATATAAACAATTCTCTCATCGTTTGTGCGGTCTTTCGCTTCCTTCAGCATCTTTTCTGATAGGTCTATTCCAATTACAGATTGAGCTCCTTGTTCCACGGCATATCTGCAGTGCCATCCATAGCCGCATCCTAAATCTAGGACCGATTTACCTTCAATATTTGGCAATAATTTTTGAAATTCATGCCACTCCCCTGCCGATTGCAGACCACCAACAGAGCGAGGCATCTTGCTATATTGACTAAAAAAGTCATTATCATCATATCTATTTTCTTTCAATTTTTATTACTCCGATAAAATTTGATAGCGGTTAGGTA
>JAUZPB010000206.1 GCA_030706145.1 Bacteroidota bacterium | reverse complement strand
TTGCTCTCTTCTGTAAAGAATAATTCCTGGCTATTAATATCAATCTTGAAGCTTCCAAGATGAGCTAATTCCTGTGTATTAACGAGTAAAGCTTCACTCCTCTCAAGTCTTTTCTTTATGCGGTTATATCTTATTGAAAGAATTGTAATCATCCATAGTACTGCAATTACCAGAAGGCTGTTGAATACCCCAAGATTTGAATATCCGTAATTGGTGCCGAAAAAATCCCATAGTATAAGACCAGAACATATTATACTTAAAATATAGACATCAAAAATTGGGATGTTCCATGCGGCAATGATAAGTAAAAAAAGGTAGAGCAACCAGGCGGAATGGCTTTTTAATACAAGGGCATCAATAATAAAGATCAATACAATGATCATTATTAGAGCAACAGTAATCAGGTGTTTGTTTTTCATTACAGTTTATGTATTTATAGCAGAAAAAGTGAAATAAATAAAACTGAATAAATTATCAAAAGAACAGCACTATATAAGCCTATTATGTCAAAATTCAGCACAAATAAATCCGTACAGAATTTACATAAAAAATAATTCAAGTCTAAACTTATACTTTTTTTTATAAAAATCAAGTTTTGGCAAATAGGAATAAACTCAAAAGAAATGAACTTACTGTTTTGAAATCACCTGAGAAATAGCCAGAGATTTCGGAGCTTCTATAGAGACAAAAACCATACAGATAGAATTAAATGAAATACAAAGATGGGGACATTTCTATAGTCCCCTTCTTGTTCTCCTGTCAGAATAAAACATATCAGTATCGAAATGATCATGGCTATAGAAATCGCCTGTATCATCCGAAGTAATAATAATATCGGGATCTATTATTTTGCGAAGTGCATGCTCATACCTTCGTGTAATAATTCCACCTTCGAAGGCCGGAAGATCCCTTAGATTATCAAGAGTCATGCTTTTTAATATAACCTTATCATCATCTTTGTCAACGTAGGCTGTTCCAATTGGTATCAGAACATGTTTTACAATTTCTTTGCCGCCTGCCTCGTTATAATCCAGCAAAACGTCAAGGTATCTTACTTTTAGTTCAGCCGGATCAACAATAAGATCATCAACCGAGCCAACTTCCCTGCCATCATTTGTATAGACTTTCCAGTCTCTTACGTCAGGATCCTTATCAGAAACTTCAAAATAATCAAGTTCACTAAGCTTATAGAGCAAACGTTTCTCTTCATTTTCCATAAAGTTGTTTCTCCTTAAATATTCTACAGTATTCCAGCATTTTGTTTCTTTGGGATCATAGACTGAAGGACTTGTCCAGATTGCTCAAAGAAATCTCTTACCAGGTCATTTTGATCTATTGCTTTTTGGTCAGGGTTGATTGCTTCAGCCGCCTTTTGAATCTGCATTACATCATCCTGCAGCTCTGGATAATGCTTTATCTGGACTTGTGAAAGGATATCGGAAGCTTCAATAAAAGCGCTCCTTAATTTTTCTGAATTTGCATTAGCATCCCAGTTGTTCTTTATACTATCGGCCAACTGCTGGAGCTGAATCCTTTTTTGCTTTAATTGCTGATCATATGGATCATCTCTATCTACAGTAGCACCTATTGCCGCAGCCAGAAGATGCATACCATAGCTTGCAAATTGTGGAGAGTCCTGAGTGCTTTCTGCATCTGTACTACCTGTCTCATTCTGATTATTATTGCTGTGAATAAAATTTACGAAAGCCTTTACACTTCCTGAGACCTGAGCTGTATCGACAGTTACAGTAGGAGTTTGAACTGGAGTGTTATTACGGCTTAAACTTCTTATAACAAGAAAAGCCAAAGCCAGAAAAGCTACGCCATATAAAACATAAGACCATGGGGAAGTTTTTTTGGGCTGAATATTAATATCTGCCATTTTCTATGGTTCTCCTTAAAATAGTCTTTAATTTTCCTAAATAAAGGGACAATTCAGATTATTCGAATAGATAACCCTTTATAAATAAAATATAGCTGTTTTAATTAGCAGACAATGTATTAAGGCTCCGCCAAAAAAGGAGGGGAAAACCGAACAGTCTCTTAAGGCCATTGAAGAAGAGAACTTCAATAGTATAGCATATATTTGGAGTATTGATCAAACAGCTTTTAAAATAGCAGACCTATTTACAATAGTGCCATTTGGCACTATTTTATGATCATCATCTTGTTTGTCAATATTTTATTGTCCCTGTTTAATGTATAGAAATAAGTTCCTGATGGTAAACCTCCAGCATTAAAGGTAACTTCATAAGTCCCTTCATCTTTATAGCCGGAGACTAATGTGCAGACTTCAACTCCAATAGCATTATAGACCTTTAATGTCACAAATCCATTTGATGGAATAGTGTAATTGATCTTTGTTGAGGGATTAAAAGGATTTGGAAAGTTTTGAGAAAGATCAAAAGTCAGTGGAGCAATTGCACTTTGCCTTTGAGCGCTTGTTGTTGTTCCTAAAGTTTTTCCACCGCCGCCGAATTTTGAGAAGTGAGGCAATTTAATTACTACTTCCCCATTTTCAATTTTACAGGAGGCTCCATCATTGTTCCAAGTTCCATCCATAAGGTAAGCAAATCCAACTTCATCTAACGGCTTTCCAAATGTTTTTTGCCAAATGCTTTTTAATTGTTCGCTTATTGGGATACTTAAGACTGCAAATTTTCCAGAATTAAATAAAAAACTGTTATTTTTATCATATACTTGTCCATTAGCATAGACTGTAGCCTCTAGATACAACCAGAGGGGTTCACCTACAAGATCGTCAAAATCTTTCTTGGTTGAATCCGGATCCGGATTCAGGTTTCCAAGCAAAATAGTCATCGAGTCTACATTTGTTGGAATTGAACCAGTTTCAAAGGTAAAATGTGTACCGGTAAGTACTGTAAAAACCTTCCACCATCTTAAAGCTTCATTAGGAAGTTTACTGGGATTCTTCATATAGTAATCAGTCCCTTCCTGAACGGTATCTTTAGAAACAAATAAGGAAATAGTAGCTATCCCCTTAGGATATTTGAAATAGAAAGAGGTAGGAAATTTGTGCTGAGAAAAAACAGAATTAAACATCAAGACTGCAAAAAATAAAGTAGTAATCAATTTCTTCATCGAAGAGCTCCCCATAGCATGATTATTTGAAAAAATTTCTGACCGAAAATGTTTATTAAAAGCTTCAAAGTCAAGAAATTTGTAGCCACCTGCCCCATAGTGTATTATAAATCACATAGTATGGCTAACTGACTGATTTCTAAAGCATTTAATTAAACTTAGAAAAACACAAACCGATAATCTTGATATAATAATCGGAAAAATGGGATTAATAATTTAGTCATCCCCTAAATATTTATAAAAATATACCTTTCTCCCGACCAATTGCTCATTTTCCGCTTGTACTGATTCATTTTATTTTATTTAATGGAGATAAATCTATGAGGCGGTCGCTTACAAAACTTTTTGTTTTGTCAATTCCTCTTTCCTTTTTCTTTTCTGGCTGTTTTGATAAACCCGGTGATCTTGTAGCTCCTTCCTGGGATGTCAATATGGGTGTTCCTGTAATGAATAAGACATATACTATAAAGGATATGGTTGAAAAGGATGAGAATTTCATCAAATGGTACCCCGAAGGCTCACCAATGGCTAATCAGCTTTATTATGCAGATAACAAATCGATAAATCCTGTTACTATCGGAGATAATGTAAAGCTAAGCAATACAGTTTCATCTGTTACTTCACAGACAATTGGAGAAATCAAAATTCAGGATCCTCCTTCTGTTAATTCAGATGTAGACTTTAGTTTTGACTCGAATATTAGACCAGGAATGACTCAGATCTTTCCTCCTGAAAGTAATGTCGCTATAACAGTTACACTTCCACAGCAAAACGAGTTTAATTACTTTTATCTTTCCGGCGGTACATTGAACCTGACTGTTAAAAGTGAGCTCCCTTCACCTGTTACACTTACATTATCAAACATTGCACTTACAAATAAATATGATGATGTAACTGTCGGCAGTTATTCTGGTTCAATTAGCATTCCTGCCGGACAAACGAAGAGCATCTCGATCAATCTTCTTACAAATAAAAAGATTTACAATCAGCTTGTTTTCGGATGCAGCATATCAACCTCCGGAAGCGGATTGCAGGCTGTGACAGTACCATCAAAAGCTATGACTGTCAATGCCTCTCTTAGCAACCTTGCTATTACTCAGGCTAGCGGAAAATTAAAAGGAAATTCAATCTATACCTCTGGTTCAGTAAAAATAGACGAACAATCAATGTATACAAATGTTGTTATTGATAAAGGCAGCTTAAGACTTGCAATAAAAAATAATATTGATGTTGCTTTCGATGCAAAGCTGAAACTATATAATATATATAAAGATCAGAACAGCGGTCCATTTGAATTGCCAATACGCGTTGAAAGAAAAGGCTATACACAGATTGTTCAGCCACTCGATAATTTTATTATCAAGTCTAACACTCCAACCTCATCAGTTAATTATGACGTTGTTGTAAATACTGAGGCAACAAGTGATTACAGAGTAATCTCAAGCTCTAATAGCTTTACAGATACTCTAAGTGTAGGACAGCTGAGCATAAGGTCCTTTACAGGAATTGTAAAGCCTACGACGATCAATATTAATCCAACGACAGTAACATTGAACTTAAAAGACCTCAAAGATAAATTCAAATTCAACAAGATCAATTTCAAGAATCCTGATGTAAAGATCTACCTTAAGCCGACCTCCGACTTAAAAGTAAGGTTTGATGGTGTAATATCGGCAAAAGGAACATCAAACAAGGTGGAATTCTCAGATTACATTTCTAAAAGTGGTTCGGCAATAGACAGTGTCATAGTGATACCTGGACAAAAGCTGGCTGATTTTCTATCTGGCTTTACACCAAATCTTCCAGATGAACTCATAATAAATGGAAGTGCTACAGTTAATCCCGACTTTGAACAAGTAAACTATTCATTTACAAATACAGATCAGATCACAGGATATGCCGAAGTGAAATTCCCTCTTAATGTAGGAATAGACAATGGCCAGTTCACAGATACAACAGATTATGAAAAAGATATTGCAGACAGCAAAAAAGAAATAGGAAAAATCAAATCTGTCGTTGTAACACTTGAGATATCAAATGGTATAGCAGCAAAGGTCCGCTATGATGGAGCAATATATGATGCAACCAGGAGTGTAAAGCTGTTAGACCTGCTTCCTAATCGCCCTAATAAATACATTGAAGTAGCTCCTGCACAGGTTAACAGTTCAGGAGAGGTAACAGCACCAGCTGTAACAAAAGAAGTAATTGAACTAACTGGTAGTGATGTTGAAAAATTCCTTAACGGGAAATTTATACTCTCTAATGTAAACGTAAATACTTCTGGAGCCGTTACGGGTAATCCGCAGCCGGTTCAATTTAAGACTACAGATGCAATAAAGATAAAAGCATTTGGTAAGGTAGTCTATAAGGTATCTAGTGATAATTAGAAAAGCCGTTAATTAAGTTTTTAACATTTAACAAGAGATTAAAAGATTTTTGGAGTAATAAATATGAAATTTTTTATTTCCTTTTGCTTCGTCCTTGTGCTATCAATGAGTTCTGTAGCACAGATCGGCGGATCAATTTCTGCCACCGATTCAAGGTCGGCAGCTATGGGTAATACCGCTACGGCCAATTCCAGGGGTATTTTCGCTATAGGAAAAAATCCAGCTAACCTTTCATTTAATGAAGATGGAAGGATTGAAATTTATACAAATCTTCTTCCACTGCCCCTTCCTTCATTATCTTTTGGCGTTGGAACTAATTTTATGTCAATAAGCGATCTTAATTATTTCTTTGGTGGAGTTCCTGATCCGTCTGATCCATCAAAAAAGATTGGCCGTTATCTTACAGTCGATGATAAACAAAAATTCATAGACCTGTTCTCTGATGGCGGAAAGATATTTACTTCATTTACAATGCCATGGTTTTCATTTTATTACAATGCTGGCGATAAGGTTGGAGCATTTGCTTTTTCTATAAATGAAAACTTCGCTTTAGATATGAATATTCCTCAGGGACTGGCAAAGTTTGCAATGAATGGCAATGCAACAGATTCAATTGTTACTTTCTCAGATATGAATATGAAGACCTGGTGGTTAAGAGATTATTCACTCTCTTATTCAAGAGATATTTCAGACCTGCTTACAAATACGTTCAAGGTTCCTGATAACCTTTTCAAACGCCTTACTTTCGGTATCTCTTTTAAATATGTTCAAGGCTTTGCATATGTTGGCAGTGAGACCTTTGATGCAAATATTACAACAACAGAAGACCAGATAAGTTTTAACTCCAATTCGACCGGACTTTCGGCCTTTTCTC
>JAUZPB010000205.1 GCA_030706145.1 Bacteroidota bacterium | reverse complement strand
GGGACAAATAGAATCTGGAACTCATTCTGTTAACTTTAATGCCTCTGGAATTCCTAGCGGTATTTACATCTATACTCTCAATGCAACTGCTTCTGATGGTAAGATGTTCTCTTTCTCTAAGAAATTGACAATCCTGAAATAGTATAGCCTAAAATTCCTCTCTTTGGCTGACTCCCCTTTGAGAGGAATTTTTATTTAAAAAAGTCTTCTTCATTTTATAAAGTATTCTTCTGCTAAGCGCCTGTAATCTTTGATTTGCTCGCTCTCCCATTCTGAATCTCTTCCAAGTTCTTTTGCAAGGATCTGTGCAACAATAGGAGCTAATTTAATGCTGGCTTTTGCATCAAGTAAAAGTGAACGTGTTCGCCTGGATAAAACATCTTCAACAGTTCTTGCCATTTCATTTCTTGCATGCCAAATTACTTCTGCTTTTGTGATCGGTAGTGCATTACAGAGCTTTTCCTTTAACTCAGGATCTTCTTCAGAAAGTCTTTTTATTTCAAAAGCATCTGAGCCGTAAAAATAAAGTGGATCAGCTTTGTCAGGATTATTAAAATAGCCATGGACTCTTAATGAACTGCCGCAACTTTTTCTTGTTTCAAGATGAGCAACCTTTACAGCTTCATCAACTGCATATTCACCCATCTTTCTGTATGTCGTCCATTTCCCACCTGTTATTGTTACTAGTCCTGAGTTTGAGACTACAAGATAATGGCTGTGCGAAATTGAAGATGTTTTCCTGTTATTACCTAACCTGACCAAAGGACGCAGTCCTGCAAAAACGCTCTTTACATCTTTTCGAGTTGGACTTTTGTGCAGATATCTCCTTGCATGTTTTAGTATAAAATCAATTTCTTCTTCATATGCCTTTGGTTCCAAAGTTGCAAAGGATACTTCAGTATCAGTTGTCCCTCTCCTTTTGAGTTCAAATCTCAGAAGGATATTGTACCGTCCATTATTCAATTGATAAATCTTTTGAAGACTAAATTTTATAAAAATACCTGAAAAATAAACATACAGACCAGCTCCAAATTGTAAATCCCACTATTATTGCTCATCTGATTAAACAAGACTGGAAAAATAAAATGACAAAAATGATTCAAGAAGAATTAATTGCACATATCGAACTAATTGAAAAGCTTAGTGATAGTTTTCAGGAAGAAATAAAAAGAGCTTGTGATATTTGTGTAGGTACTTTAATACTTGGTAAAAAAATAATATTCTTTGGCAATGGCGGCAGTGCTGCAGATGCACAACACCTGGCAGCTGAACTTTCTGGCAGATATAAAAAAGAAAGAAAGGGACTGCCAGGAATTGCAATAACCACAGATACCTCAGCTATTACAGCTATTGGAAATGATTATGACTATGATTCGATCTTTGAGCGCCAGGTTGAGGCAATTGCAAATGAAGGGGACCTACTCTTTGGAATATCAACCTCTGGCAATAGCCTGAACGTAGTCCGGGCTTTTAATAAAGGAAGAACTCTTGGGTGTAGAACTTTAGGCCTCAGCGGACATGATGGCGGAAAAATGAACCAGGCTTGCGATCTTAATATAGTTGTTCCATCAAATGTAACAGCTAGAATTCAGGAAATGCATATACTAATTGGCCATATAATATGCCAGGCAATTGACAACCAATTTTAATTTTCTTTTGGAGTCAGCATTGTTTAGAAAGCAGTTCGATAGAACACAACTTAGAATTAAATCTGTTAAGGAAAGAAAAAATAAAATCATCATTGAAAAAGACCACGTACCGGTAACACAGGAACCTTGTAATAAAAGCGAACATTTCAATCAGGTTATTTCAGAAGTAAGCGAAAGAATTAAAAAAGCCCGGAGTATAAATGCTCCAGTTATGTTGACATTTGGAGCTCACACGATTAAAAATGGTATGGGTCCAACAATAATAAGACTAATGGAAGCAGGGTGGGTTACTCATCTTGCAACAAACGGAGCAGCAATAATACATGACTGGGAATTTTCCTTCCTCGGACAAAGCAGCGAGGATGTAAGGGCTAATGTTTCTAAAGGTGAGTTTGGCATTTGGGATGAAACAGGCAAATATATTAACCTCGCACTTGTAGTTGGAGCTTTTGAGGGAAAAGGATATGGGGAGTCTGTTGGCAGTATGATAGAAAACGGCGGCCTTAATATTCCATCGGTTGGCGAAATTGAAAATATATTAAGATCATACAATGAAACTGACCTTGAAAAAGTTGCAGCTGCAGCTGACTTGCTTTATACTATTAGAAAGTTTAATATAATAACGGGCAAGATAAAAATAGATTTCCCATATAAAAAATACTGTGTCCAGGCAGCGGCTTATCGCCTGGGTATTCCATTTACAGGGCATCCTATGATAGGCCATGATATCATTTATACCCACCCAATGAACCATGGAGCAGCAGTAGGAAGAACTGCATTAAGAGACTTTCTCTCATTTGCCGAATCAGTCAATAGGCTTAGTGGCGGGGTTTATATGTCAATTGGATCGGCCGTTATGTCTCCAATGATATTTGAGAAGTCTCTTTCTATGTCCCAGAATTTACATATTCAAAAAGGAAAGCATATCGATGACCATTACATGATCATTGTTGACCTTGCAAAGAGCGCATGGGACTGGCAAAAAAATGGCGAACCTCCACCAACAGATCCAGGCTACTATCTAAGATATCTAAAGACATTTAGCCGTATGGGAGGAGTTATGAGATATTTATCTGCAGATAACAGGGATTTTCTGCTGGCCTTGTATCAATCATTAAAGTAATTCAATTATCAACTAAATATAATAGAGTGAAATATGAACATAGGAATTAAAGAAACAGAAAAAATTCTTGAGAAGATAAAAGATGCTAAGATCCTTCTTTATGGCGATTTTTGTCTTGATGCTTATTGGGTATTAGATCCAAGGGGATCTGAAGTTTCTGTCGAAACAGGACTTAAGGCTCTTGCCGCTGGAAACCAAAGATATTCACTTGGCGGAGCTTCTAACGTAGCTGCTAATATAGCTGCCCTTAATCCGAAAATAATAAAGATCACAGGTGTTGCTGGAAACGATATCTTCGGGCGGGAGATGATCTCTAAACTTGAGAAACTTAATATTGACACAAGCTCAATGGTCATCCAAAAAGAGGATTTTGAAACATATGTGTTCTGTAAACTTATACTTGAAGGCAATGAGCAGCCGCGAATTGATTTCGGAACATATAATAAAAGATCAAAACAAACTGACCAAATGATCCTGGATCACATAAGACGCGAATCAAATGAGGCTGATATTATAATACTTAACCAGCAGGTCCCAGGCAGCATTACTAATAAAGAGTTTATCGATGGATTAAACCAGATCATAAAAGAAAGACAGGACAAAATATTTATAGTGGATTCAAGACACTATTCATCTGAATTTATGTATGTCTCATTAAAAACAAATGAAGTTGAAGCTGCTGTGCTCAATGGTATAAATGCCTCTTTTGATGATATTTTTAATATTAAAGATGTGAAAATGTTTGCTCAAGAGATATTTAACAAACACAAAAGACCTTGCTTTATCAGTCGGGGTAAACACGGAATTCTGGCTTGTGATGAAAAGGGAATTCATGAGATCGGTGGTCTCCAGTTCTTAAAAAAACTCGACACTGTAGGAGCAGGGGATACTGTCTTAAGTGCTCTTGGTTGTGCCCTTGCTGTAAAGATCGGTGTCCAGGATGCAATTGAATTTGCAAACTATGCCGCAGGTGTTACTGTTCAGAAACTCTATCAGACAGGTACCGCCTCAGCAGAGGAAATATTGAATATTTGCGCAGATCCAAATTTTATCTATCAGCCCGAACTGGCAGAGGATATAAGATCTGCAGTTTATTGGAAAGATAGTGAAGTTGAACTATGTTGCAAGGATCTGCATTCTTTTGAAAAAGGAAAAATTAAACATGCCGTCTTTGATCATGATGGAACAATTAGTGTCCTGCGTGAAGGTTGGGAATTAGTTATGGAGCCTATGATGATTAAGGCAATTCTTGGCGATATGTATAAAAATGCTGATGATTACATCTATAACCGTGTCGTAAACCGCGTTAGAGATTATATAGATAAATCGACGGGCATACAGACAATTCAGCAGATGGAAGGACTTATTGAGCTTATTGAGGAATTTAACTTTATTCCTAAAGATAAAATTTTAGATAAATTTGGCTATAAAGAAATATATAACGATGCTCTGATGGAAATGGTAAAAAAACGTGTCGATAAGCTAAAGAAAAAAGAGCTAAATGTCTCCGACTTTGAAATAAAAGGAGCAGTTGAATTTTTGAACTATTTAAGAAATAAAGGAATAATTCTTTATCTTGCAAGCGGAACTGACAATGATGATGTAATTGCTGAGGCAAATGCAATGGGATATGCCGGGCTGTTTAATGGCGGAATTTATGGTGCAATAGGTGACAATAAAAAGTATACAAAAAAAATGGTTATGCAAAGGATAATTAGTGATAATAACTTAAGCGGAAATGAGCTTGTGACCTTTGGCGATGGACCTGTTGAAATGCGAGAATGCAGAAAAGTAGGTGGTATTGCTGTCGGTATTGCTAGTGATGAAATAAGGCGCCACGGACTTTGCATTGAAAAAAGAACAAGACTTATAAAAGCCGGGGCTAACTTTATTATTCCGGATTATTCACAAAGACACATACTGCAGGAAATATTATTTGACTGAGTGTTAATTTTGACTGATAGTTAATATAGGTCAAGAGTAATAGAAGAGGATATAATTAAATGCACAGCAACAGTAGAAGTAAAATATTAAATATTGTGATAATTTTATTTTTATTTAGCAGCCTTTCCTATGCCGAAAGTTTAGGTGCAAAAAACAAGCATGTTGATAGCTGGGCCGCTAACTCTAAAGCTCTTATTGATAAGATGATAGAAGAAAATTCAGCAGCAAAAGGCGCATATGCTGTTTTTGACTGGGATAACACCTCGATCTTTGGCGATGTTGAAGAGACTCTATTTTTATATCAATTGGATAACCTTCTCTTTAGAATGACACCTGAGGAATTTAAATATTCTTTTACTCATTATGCAGATGATAAGACTTTGGGCAATTTAGAAATACCAAATGATAGCTTTGCAAAGTTATATAATGACGCTGAAGGCCATACGGTAAACATATCTTTAATTGCAAAAGATTGCTGTGATGATTTTGAATTTCTATATGCTAACTCTAATAGAATGAATCCTAAAAAAGGTAAAATGTCTATTGATGAGATCAAGCAAAGTGAGCAGTACCTGGATTTTAAAGCTAAAATGTGGTTTACTTATAATGCCATTTACAATTCATTTAATGTGAATATGGCCTATTCGTGGATATTATATGTTACGGCTCCTGGCTTTACGGAAAAGGAATATAAAAAAATTATTGCTAAGGCCATAGATAATGGAATGAAGTCTGAGAGCAAAAAACTTTTCTTTGAAAGCCCCTTTGCACTTAAAGGAAAGGGGATTAAAATTAGCAATACCTGTTCTGGCAATTATTATAAAAATGCTATTCGTACAACCTCTGAGATTTCTGGTCTGTTTGACAAATTGATGAAAAATAAAATTCAGGTTTATATCTGCACTGCCTCTTTGCAACAGGTAGTTGAAACATTTGCTACAGAGAAAAAGTATGGTTATAACTTGCCTTTAGGACATGTACTTGGTATGCGCCTAAAAAAAGATGCTAATGGGAAATATTTATCACAGTATGACTTTAGCGGAAATTACATGGTAAATGGTTTTAAAGGAAAAAGCTTTAATATAAATAATATTCTTGTACCAAAATATAACTCAAATCCTGTCATGGTTGGAGGCGATAGTGATGGCGATTATTATATGATGACTGAGCTATCGGGCCTCAATGCTGTGAAAATGATTAATAATTATAGCCCGGTGCAACTCGTCTTAGTGATAAATAGAAATAAAAAGGGGATGATTGGTCAGATCTGCAGTATAGCCGAAGATCAAATGTTATCCGGTAAGAGCAGCGCCCCTGCAAAGGTGGTTTTACAGGGCCGTGATGAAACAACTGGATACTGGATCCCAACTGAGAAAACTGCGGCCTTTCAGCACTAGAGAATAAAACATTAGAGAAAAAATGGGAATTGTTGCACAAGTGTAATTATAAAGCAGATTATTTTTAAGGTTATTATAAATATTTCTTTCGAAAAATAGCGGAGAGTTTAATGAATACTAACAGAAGGGAATTTATTAAAACAATAGGTCTGACTTCGGTTGCAGTTGCTATTGGACCTTCAATTATCAATGCAGTTGAAAAAACTAAACCCAAATCAAAAGTGATTTCTACCGATGCAATGCACTACGATAGAATAATTGGTGCAAATGACAGGGTATTAGTTGGTGTGGTGGGCTTTTCTCACCGCTTTGAAGATACTTTAAGCAG
>JAUZPB010000204.1 GCA_030706145.1 Bacteroidota bacterium | reverse complement strand
TAATAATGTTGCTTGTTGTAATGTCCTTTTGTTTATAATGCTCATGAATTCTGTTCATAACGGCTGAGAATTTTTCATTGCCAAGGTTCAGCCTAAGCTGATGAAGCAAAAATGTACCGCGTATTCTTGGTATCTGGTAGTTTTTATACTGGTTATAAACGGTAGTTGCGTTAACAGGAGCAACGCTCCCTTCCCTGATAGTTGTGTAGAGCAATCTTGAATTAAGCTCGGATAGTTCATCCTTTGTATAATTAAGAGATTTCTGCGCTGAAGAAGGCATTGAGTTTAGCAAATTCCAGTAAGCTGCTGTGCCTGAGACAAACCAGTTTTCCTTTTCAGAAGAAGGATACACCGTATTATGCCATAGCAGGCTCTTGTCAAATGAATAAATGTTCTTTACATCGTCTGCCGAAAGAGCAGGTTCAGACACTTTACTTTCTTCGGGCATTTTTTTCTTTAATTCCTGAAGCTTTTCTGTAAAAAGTAAAGGACTAATTACCGAATAGCCCAGGGAAAGATGAGGCATAGCTCCAGGAAGGTCCGGAACCCTGCCATTTTCGTTAATAAAAGTTTCCCTAAGAGTTACCTTTCCATAGTTTGCAAAGAACATCATATTCTCTGCCATTTCAGATGTAACCATTTTACCGTCGCATGCATGAGGGCGGTTAATAGGAGAAGAATTCCAAAGATTTATTCCTGCATTAGCATCTATCTTTCCATAATTTTCATCATAGAACTTTGTAAACGAAAGGTCGCGGTTAACAGGCCTGAATGCAAGGTCATATGGCGCGTTATCATCATTTATTATATATTCCTTTCTTACATCAAGAGATTTTGTATTATTATCACTCCAGTACCAATCCTTTTGCCCACCGTAAAAATCATTTTTCGAGCTTCTCCAAACCTTGTATTTATTTGTCCCAAGTATAAGGATTGCTATTTCATCTGTTTTGGTATCGCCAATCAGCCAGTCATTTGTATATAGTCCATTATTCTTAGTTGTCATTATATTAACAACATCATCAATTGAATTTGCATACTGAGCAGCTTTGCGAATGCGGTTTGATTGTGGTGTGCCATCAGGGTTATAAGGAGTCTGCATTACTGTAGTCTCACCTATCATAATCCCCTTTTCATTTATGTAGAAGTCAGCCCCTGAGTGTATGCCTCCCGGATATGTCTCATATACCAGGCGGTTACCAGAGGAGGGTTTTACATCGACAATAAAATTCCAGTGTGGCCCCGTATAGCCGTTCCACATAAATATCTGTCCAAAGACAATCCTTTTATCTTTTGTAGCAGAATGAGTAGCTAAAAATGAAGAGCATTTGTGAAGCTTATCCTGCAAAGCAAGTTCATCTTCAGCCGCAAGAAAGCTTTTCCCTGTTAAAGCATTTGGAGTATAATGCAGGGCATCTGCACAGTAATCAATATCAACAGAAGAGTTTAAGGCAACGATATCAATAAGATCAAACTGACGGTTAAAGAGATTAACTCCTGCCTTGTTTGCTCCATCTGCAATACCTTTCATTTCTGTAAGGTATTCTTCGTCATATTTTCTAAGCATCATTCCATCGGCAGCAAATCTTATTTCATTCCAGCCTGCCTGCGGGTTAGGAGTATTTTTCTTAATTGCCAGTTTATTTATAAACTCTTTCATCTCTTCGGCAACAAGATATCCATACTGAACACCTCTTTTATAAGGTTCACCTTCAATATGGACAAATACCCAGCCTTTATCTTCAAACCTGAAAGCATTTCCAAACCACTTAACTGTCTCCATTGGGATATACTGGCTGATATCATTTACTTCTTCAAGCTCAACTTCATCAAACCAAGCCTTTCCGCTTGCCTTGCCATTATGTCCAAGGTTAAGGCATATCCTGTCTTCCCTTTGAGTTGCAATAAAGATAATATCAACCTTCTGCCAGTCAGAGCTGCCTGCAACCACAGGTGAATGATTTGTAAATGGGAAAGACTCCATAGAAATGCATGCAGCAACAGGTGTTGGATACTGCTCTATCTCTTTTGTATAGGCATTTTCGGTTTTTATCCAGGCACTCAGGCGGTACATTTGGCCAATTTTCAGATTCAGACTGCCCGAATAAACCTTTGAACTCTTAAAATCATTATTATCAATCAGAAGGCTTTGTTTTCCCTCATGAGAAGTCTTGCTGTCAATTGTCACAGAAGATCTGTTCTCCGGGGCATTTTGCCAAACAGAAGGAATGTTCGTATTGTCAGATTCCTCAAATCCTGCATTTGGAATTGCAATTCTGCTTTGCGCCTGTAAAAGGCTGCAGAAAAACATTAAAAGTAGGGTTAAAAGAAGTGGTTTTTCAGATCTCATTTCAAACCTTTTATTCTTATTTATACTCGTCCAAATTAAAATAAGATAATCTTCAATGCAAGAGCTTTTTAGAAACAGATTATGTATATTGAGTTGCCTTCTTGCTGCACTTGGGTAATTAAAGTTTTAAGTTATTATTTCGATAATAAATTGAGTAGATATAAACACTTTTAATTGATTGGATTTCCCAAATCATTATGGTAAAAATCATAAAAGCTCTCTCCTTAATACTCATACTAATAATATTGCAGCAATCCCCTGCATTATCCCAACATGTCAATGACCAATACAAAAAAGCAAAGGAATCATTTGACCTTGGATCGGAATATGATCACAAATGTAATTATGGACTTGCCCTTAATAATTACCTGAAGGCAGCCTCGATTCAGGAAAAGTCAGGAGACAAAGCAGCGCTTGTCGTGACATATAGCCGAATTGGTGAGATATATGATACATGGGGTAATTATGAGAAAGCTTTTGACTACCACAACCAGGGACTTGAAATAAGTAAAGCACTTGGGAATAAAGAACTTACTGCCCTTTCGCTTTATGATATTGGGATTTTATATGATACTGAAGGCAAATATAGTTTAGCCCTTTCTTATTACAGGCAGGCAAAAGAAATTTATGAAAAGATAAAAAATAAAGAAGGCCTTGTAAAAGTTTTATTGAATATGGGCAATATTGACAGGCTTCTTTCAAACTTTACTGAATCGTTTGATTATTGCAGACGTGCCATTAATATTACTGAGGAGATCTCAGACAAAAAGCTAAAGTCAGATTCCTACTACTACTTTGGCATGCTATTTTTTTCACTCAAACAGTATGATAAATCACTTGATAACCTGTTAAATTCACTAGATATAAGAGAACAGATCGATGACAAAAAAGGAAAATCGCTTTCGCTTGGTTATATAGGTCTTGTTTACTACAGGTTAGATGATTTTAATAATGCTTTAAAATACCATAAAGATGCACTTAAAATACGTAGAGAGATAAACGACGTAGCAGGTATAGCAACATCACTGCATAATATCGGGAATGTCAATTATAAAATAAAAAAATACCACGATGCAGAAAACTATTACCTTCAGGCATTAAAGATAAGAGAAACAACGGGTAATGAATACGGGACGTATGAAACTCGCAGGAGCCTGGGTGATACATATGAAAAGCTTGGTGATTACGACAAGGCTTTATATTACTTCACTAAAAGCCTGGATTTTGCCTTAAGAGAAAACCTGAAGGAAAGAATCGCAATTAATTACTATGGAATTGCAGAGTCTTATTCATTAAAGGGAGATTATAAAAACGCATTTAATTACCTTTCAAAATATACGGCGCTAAATGACAGCATATTTAACAAGGATTACAAAGAAAGGCTTACAGAGCTTCAGATAAAATATGACGCCGAGAGAGCTCAAAAAGAAAACCAGCAGCTAAAGGTAAAACAATCAGAGCAATCGCTTCAGCTTCAGAAACAGAATACGCAGATCTATTTACTTCTTGCTGCAGCATTCTGCGGCCTTATTGTTTCATTCGGCTTTTATTACCGCTATCATCTGACCAGAAAGACAAAAGCAATATTAGAGCAGAAGAATAATGAGATTGCCTTACAAAAACGAAAACTTGAAGAATTAAACGCCACAAAAGATAAATTCTTCTCTATTATTTCACATGATCTGAAGAATCCGTTTAATACACTTATCGGGTTTTCCGATCTTCTGGTAAATGATTTTGAACATTTATCCGATGAAGATAAGCTTATTAGTCTAAAGAACATTAGCTCAACATCTCAGAAATCATATCAGCTGCTGGAAAACCTGCTTGAGTGGTCGCAGATCCAATCTGGAAAACTTAAACCTCAGATCCTTTCATTTGATGTAAAGGAAGTAATAAACGAATGCATTGCCCTGCTTGAAAGTAATGCAAAGATCAAGGATATAAGTATAAACAAGGAATTCATTGGCAGTACGGTAATTAAGGCAGATTGCAATATAATAAAGACTGTGTTAAGAAATCTTATAACAAATGCAATTAAATATACTGAGCATGGAGGCATAATAAAAATTACTTCAAAAGAAGAAGCCGGTCATATTAGAGTCTCAGTTCAGGATAATGGCATTGGAATAAGCAAAGAAGACATAGAAAAGCTCTTCCGGATTGATGTTCAGAAAAGCCGCGTTGGAACCTCATCAGAAAAAGGTACAGGCCTTGGACTTATACTCTGCAAGGAATTCATTGAAAAGTGCGGTGGAGAGATAAGTGTAGAAAGTGAACCTGAAAAAGGAAGTATTTTCTCATTCAGGATATGAAGTATTCAGGATAAGAGATTAAGGGCAGAGTAAAGAAGATCACACCTGATCTTTATTCTCATCTTTAATTATATCTATAACATCAATAATCTTATTTGAAAAATCCTGAATTTCTTTCCATTCAAGGGATCCCTTCTTGTCAATAAGACCTTCTACATATTCGCTAAGCATTGTAAGCCTGCTATAACCAATAGCTGACCCCTGCCCGCGCAGGTCATGCACAATTGACTTAAGCATAAATGGATTATTAACACCAATTGCGGATCTTATATCCCTAATTACCAGGTCAGCGCTTTTAAGAAAATGCTTCAATAGTTTTCCTTTGAGCTCAACATCATGATCAGGGATGTCTACATCATCTGTTTCCTTTTCCTTCTCAAAGAGTCTTTCGAGTTTCTGCTTTGAGAGAGCCTGCCCACCGAGCAATTCATCCATTACCTCAAAAACATCTCTTCTTTTTAATGGCTTAAAAAGAACTTTTGTAATACCTAGAGTCCTTGCCTCTTCGATAAGTGTATTGTTTTTATGTGCGGTAATTAAGACAATAGGAGCATTCCTGCAGGATTCAATTACTCTCAAGCTTTTAATGACATCTATACCATTAAAGTTTGGCATCATAAGATCGAGGAAAATAATATCCGGTGCAATGCGCGCTGCATACTTTATTCCCTCAAGGCCAGAATTACAGGTTGTTACTGCAAAATCATAATTCTCGAAGAATTTTTTCATCGCAATTCGTAAAAACTCTGTATCGTCTATTACCAATATCTTAAGATTTTCCATCAAGTCTTCCTTCGAAAGCTGCTAAAACTGTCCTGCCAGAAGTCTTGTAGCCAAAATTAGAAGGCTGCCCAAGACAAAAGAAACAATTACCAGTCTGGTATGGTGTTTAAGCATTTCTCCCATTATCGCATGGAAAGCTAAAAATATAAATCCGCCTGCGATATGAGCCATAATAATCCCAAACAAGACATCAGAAATATTAGCGCCCAAAAGATATATACCGGCCAAAGCGCCAAGGACGGTTGTAAGTTCAACTAATGCCACATACGAAACTATTTTTATCCTGCTATATGCTGCCCCGAGCATAAGAGATGCAAGGGCAAGTCCTTCTGGTATTTTATGAACAGCAATTGCAAAAAAGATCGAATTGCCTTCGGCGTGAAGATGCGCTCCCCCATTTGTAAGAGCTACGCCGTCAAAAAAGGAATGGAAAGAAAGTGCAGTTATCATAAGAAGCACTATTTCCGAAAATCTTTTTGTTGTCTGCTCATCAAAATGGCTTGCCGAGCAAGCCGGACAAACATGGAAATAATACTTGCTTATCAGCCAGAATACCAGATATCCTGACCCCAGTCCAACGGCCAGTTCCGCAAGGTTCAGAACCCCGACTGCCTCTGGCAGAATTGAAAAGGCTGCAGCGCCAAACAATGCTCCGGCTGAAAAGCTGATAAGAGAGCACAGTTTGTGATGATCTATTTTTAAGGTAAATGTTGAGACAGCCCCCATAACCGCCGTTAAGACGACGATAATGGATCTGACAAATATTCCTGAATAAGCTTCTATCATTATAGTGTATGAAAATTTAACAAGCTTAAAGTTAAGAAAATAATGGATTATATAAAAATTCTTCTCCCATTGTGAGCAATACTTTTGAATTAAATGAATACTTTTTTTATATTAACAACCTGAATTTCTCAGAAACTCGGCCAATTCGGAAAGATGCAGGAGTGGCTGAACTGGCACGCCTGGAAAGCGTGTGTGCGTGCAAGCGTACCGTGGGTTCGAATCCCACTCTTTCCGC
>JAUZPB010000203.1 GCA_030706145.1 Bacteroidota bacterium | reverse complement strand
GGAATAAAACTTTGCCTTTGACAATCGCTGCATTTTATTCTGGGTTTTTCGCAAACTCCATGAATCCATTCATTACTGCAAGTGGGCTGATACCCAGATTTTCCTGTTTTGGAATTTTCAAATCTTTTGGGAAAGACGTCCTCCCGACCTTTGAATAAAGAACGGAACAGATCAATTTTAGCTTTCTCAGACGAATAATTATTTATGGTTTCGTTTTGATCATCAGAAACAATCAGTGGTTTAGAAACAAAATCTTTCTGCTTTTTTAGCCATAAAATCTTTTCAATTAATTCCTTCTGCCTTTCATTCAGAAGTTTTAATTCCTCTTCTGCTTTTAGGATTTCTTGATTTAATTCTTCCATAGGAAATCTAATCCGTTGCTGATAATTATTGACATTAATGTAGAAATTCCCTGTATTTATCACAAAAACAAAATTGTACATTTAGGGTCGATTGACGGAATCTGGGAAAAAAATAATTCACAATTGTTCAAAATTTGATTATTTTCACATGCATGGAGTTTGTCCAGGGATAGGGATATTCGTGTTACTATAAAATATAAAGATTAACAAAATATTTACAGGCTGCTCAAATGAAACTTCTTAGACTGCTTGCTATCTTTATAATTTTCAATGTTTGTACAAACGCACAGCAAATAACAATTAAGTACCCGTTAAATAAATCCATCTTTAGCCTCGCTGATTCATATGTCCAATGGACAGGCCCGATCTACCTCAATTGTATTATGAAATTATCTACCGATAACGGACGAACATGGATTGATCTTGACCTATTGAATGGTAAGCTGTACCATAAGAATACCAGGAACAAGTTAATTATAGATTCAGATTCTTGTAAGCTCTGGTTTTCTGAAATTGGCAATCCAACAAATATGGATAGCACAAGAGGATGCTTTACTGCATACTGGCCGAACTTTGACACGCTTGATGTAAATAATATCAAAGTATGGACAGGCTCGAATGGATCAGGATCAAATAATCCTTTTAGTGGCCAGGCTGGATTCTATTATCCGCAAGGAGAAACTGGTCAATGGATATTGTCTTATAGTGACGGGCTGCTTTGGAATGGTAAGGCTGGAAATGTTTACAGGACAGGAGGCAACCATCTGTTAAACGGGCTTATACCCGGAAGAATTCTTTCAGACGGGAAGCCTGAAGACCCAGCAAGTCCTCAAAACAGGATTTGGAAGTTAAAAAGAAATTGGGAATTGCTGTCTAATGGCCCCGAGAAGGACAAATTTGAATTTAATTATTATAACTGGCCTGTTGAAGCAGGAGCGCCCTGGATTGACAGAAACAATGATCGCAAGTATGAAAAAGGAACTGACAGTCCTGCTATACTTGGAGATGAAACAATATTTTATGTAGCAAATGATCTTGATTCGTTAAGAGTAAGTAGCCTATTCAATACATCACTGCCAATCGGACTTGAAGTACAGGTTACCTCATTTGCATATAGTTCAGTTCCGGAGCTTCAGGATGCCGTATTCAGAAGATACAGGATAATAAACAAATCAGTTTATAACATTACCGATATGTATTTTAGTTATTTCGGAGATCCGGATATTGGAAGCTGGATGACGGATTATGTCGGTTGTGATACTTCTTTGCAGATGGGATATGGTTATAATTCAATTGCAGCAGAAAATGATTATTCAGGCATCCCTCCTGCAATAGGCTACATGTTGTTAAGCGGCCCCATAGTTCCTGATAACGAGAGCAGAGCTATATTTGATTTTAAGTGGCGAAGGAATTTTAAGAACCTGCCAATGACATCATTTACGCCACTAGTGAAGGATTATTACAATCCACCGATTCCAATGGTGCCTAGATCAACTTCTGATGATATTTACAAGATAGTTAGAGGTCAGAATTATAATGGAGAGAACATGACAGATCCCGTTACCAATAAGGTTACCCTGTTTCCTCTTACAGGCGATCCCGAAAAAGAGAAGGGTTGGTATGAAGGGAAGGGCTGGCCGGGCGGACCTGAACCATACAGTAGATGGCTCACGGTAAATACAGGGCCTTTTATATTCGCATCAAAAGACACACAGGAAGTAGTTGTAGCGATGGTAGTAGCAAGGGGGAGCAGCTATCTTAACAGTGTAACAGAATTAAAAAATAAAGCTGCTGCTGTAAGGAATTTCTATTTTAATAACCTCATTACATCTGCAGGGGAATACGTTAATACTGCAATAAATGGATTTACATTAAAGCAGAACTATCCCAATCCTTTTAACCCAACGACAATAATAAACTACTCAATTCCAAAAAAATCTCATGTTGAATTAAAAGTCATTAATATGCTCGGCCGTGAAGTAAAAACTCTTATTAACAAAGAGCAGAATGCTGGAGAATATAATGTAAATTTTGATGGCTCTTCCCTGCCCTCAGGAATATACATATACACAATTCAGGCTGGCCAGTATAGAGCAAGCAGAAAGCTCGTGCTTCTGAAATAAGGAAGATCTTCCGGTTAGTTGAGATAAAAAATGAGTAAATTAAGCTTACTGGGACATGAGAGTAAGCGGAAGAAAAATCAACTAACCGGAGGATAAGATGTTTAATACAAACAAGAGCCTGTATGACAGACAGCTTGAGAAGACACCGGAACAGGTATTTGTAAACAGCTTACGAAAAGAGTATGAACTAAGTCCTGCAGAATCACTTGGAATACTTGAGCTTGCAAAGAGCTGCCTATTTGGAGAAGTGCCGAGTGTTCTAGGAAAGCAGAAGTTCTTATGTGCATCAAGAGATGCAAAGCATGGAAGAAAACTAAAAGAACAGGAGATGGTAAAAGTAGAGCTTACTTTAGATGGAGGCATTGAAGATCTTGATGTACTAAGAAGAGACGGCTCTAAATCCTTAAGACAATTGAAGCTATTAAGGATAACCGAAGAGGCATTTATCCAGGGAGGACTTCTGACACAGGAGGACATTGGAAGACTCCTGCAGGTAAGCTCAAGGACAGTAAGAGAGGACATAAGAGAGCTAATTCATGATGGCAATACAATTCACTCCAGAGGATATGACCAGGATATTGGACGGAGCCTTTCGCATAAAAGCAGGATAATAGATCTTTATCTCAAAGGTTATACCTATGATGAGATAATCAGAAGAAGCAGGCATAGTGCTCATTCGATAAAGAGATATGTAAGCAGTTTTGGAAGGCTTCTGCTTATAATAGACCATGGTATTACCGATATAAGTGAAACATCAAGACTTCTACATCAGAGTGAACGACTTACAAAGGAGTACCTGGATCTATATGAAACTCATAAGACCGGGGATCACTGGCCTAAGGTATATCAAGAGTTACTAGAACAGCTAAAGGCACTTTATCCATCTAAAAAAAAGAAAACGGATATCAAAGAAAAGACTCTTCCTCCGGTAAAGGAAAAACAGAAGACAAAGAGGAGGAAAGAAGAATGAAAAAAGAGCAAGGCAGCCGTTATTCATCCATTGCAAAGAGAAGCTTTTTCTATGCTATTGTAAGACTACTGGAGACTGAGTACAAGATAATAGGATCAAAGAAAGTAATTTTAATGATAGCTGAGGATATTGAAAGGCTTCACAAAGAGTATTATCCTGATATGGAAAGAAGAAGCTTAGGCGAGATAGTCTGGCAGACTACAGCAGCAACAGAAAAGAAGCCGCACTATGGAAAGAAAGCTGAAGACTATGAGGTAAAGACCGTTATACTTCCACTTGTTACAAAGGAAGATATTGAAGAGAAAATAAAGGGTTCTTATGATGGCCGTGGCCTAACAAATCAAAAGCAGATGGAACGGGACATACGTGTTATGGCAAGACTTGTCAAAAGTGCATATGAACAAGGAGGACTACTCTCTGGAGCAGAGATATGCTGCCTTCTAAACCGTTCACTTTCAGTAATTGGCAGATATATGAGAGTCTACCATGAGACACATAGCGATATACTGCCTACAAAAGGAATGATCTTAGATCAGGGCAGCAAGCCTACTCATAAGGCCTCTATTGTAAACCTTTATGAACAGGGCTATCCAGAGGTAGACATAGCAAGGCTGACCAACCATAGCATAGATGCAGTAAGCAGATACATAAAGAACTATAAAAATGTAAAGCTTTTATTGGAGAAGAGCTTCAACCTTATGGAGATGGTAAGAATCTCTGGTATGGGAAGACAAACTGTTATTCAGTACAGAGAATTAGTCGAACTTTATCATCCTGAACTTAAGTACCTTAGGGCAGATAATGAAAATAATAGCGACGAAGATAAAGAGCATGAAAGTAAAGGAGAAATTAAGGGAACTGATGAAGATAAAAGTAAAAATGAAGATAAGAGAAAATTAAAAAGACACAATAAAAAAGATGCAGCAAAAAAAGATGCAGCAGGAGCAATAGAGCCGCCGCCGATGTTAACTCCAGTCGGGGTAAACCCCTCCTTCCGTAACCATCGGCATTAACACTTATGTGTGAAAAAGTGTTATAATTAAATAGTAATATTTATCTGTAAAATAGGTCAAAATAAACTACCCGGAAGATTTTCCTAACAGTAAATAAGGAAGAGCAGCAAAAATTTATTATAGTCTGTTTTTATCTTTATCATAAAAAAAATGAGTTCTTCCAGGAACTCATTTTTTTTACTATCCGTAATTACCCTATCTTGAACGAACGTCTATTGAAATGAATTTCAGTAAATACCTAAATGAAATGGAAGAACAGCATCTTCATTGTAATTTAACTTGCTGTAGTTCTTTGAATATAGTGCAGTTGAAGGTCCTCCATCCAGGTTTACAACGTCAAGTCTTTTTCCATAAAATACAGATAGCTTCATAATGTAATTCCCGAGAGTAATAAGATCCATAGAACTTTCACTGATTATAAAGAACATCTGTTTATTATCCAGCGAGGCTAACATTGTCCTTGGAGCCTTCCTAAGTCCATTGATAGATGAATTGATATAGTTCTCTGCCAGTTTATTGTTTTCAACAATAAGCGGACCTGTCTGAAACTCCAGGCAGTCTTTGTCTAATTCCGATTTAAAATCCTTATAGTAAGTATAAGATATTTTTTTGCTCAGCCTGTTTATGCTTACAATATGTGTAAGCTGCTTGTCTTCTGCTACATTTTCATATAAAGTGCCGTAAATCCATAACCATCCGACATGACTGGCATCTCTTGAGTAACCCGAATAATATGTTGCATTTACCATATACCGAAAATTCATATCTTTGGCAATTTGTAAAAATGTTTTATTGTTTTTAGGTGAGTACACAAAATGAATGGAATCCGGAATAGAGACAATTTCTAAGCGGTGTTCCTTTTGATAACTGTAGACCGTTATATTTCCATCAGTTATTTTTTCATCAGGAGTGATCCCCTGTACTTGTGTGGTATCATGTGACGCTTCAACTGGAGCTTGATGCCTTTCAGACTTACACTCTAAAGCCAGTAGAGCAATGCAAATAATTGTTAACCCATATAGTATTTTCATAACAAATTTCCTCTATTACAATATATCAACTTTTGTTAACACTTTTGAATGGACTATCCTTCCCTCCCGGCCGAAATTTGGAATTGTCATTTCTATCTCAGCAGACAGTAATGACTCTTCATTCAACAGAGCTGAATCTATTACCTTGCCATCAGGATCAATCAGGCAGGTAGGTGCTAGTTGATTCTTAGATGTTGAATTTGCAGATAATATATACATTGCATTCTCTGCTGCCCGGCTTATTAAATGTGATTTAATTACATTGAGCTTATTATTCTCAGGACTGCCAATATCTGCAAATGAAACCATTTCAGCAAGGTTATCTTCAATATTGCCCGTAGCAGCAAACTGAAATGCACCTACTTTTAACCTTCGATTCTTACCATCCATTTATATATCCCTTAAAGGTCTTTTCAAAGCAAATAAAATACACTCTTTTGTCCAGCATATCAAGAATTATTTGGCTTATCAAAAGTACTTATTCCAATCCCAAAGTGCATCTGATTAGCCTTAATTACATAAACCAAAATTTATTTATCTACCATTACTGTGATTGGATTATCTGCCACCTGTATTGTCCGGATTACCTGGTTTGATTTTGTATCTATTACAGAAATTGTTGAACTCCCCTGATTGGATACATAAGCGAAATCCCCGTCCTTCGTGGTTGAGATTGTTGTGGGCATCTTTCCGACTTCAATTGTTTTTATTTCTGAATCGTTTTAGAGAAAAACTTTCAGAATCAAAGACCCAGACATACGGCGGAAATATTCCTAAAATAAGGAATATAAGTGCGAACAGAAAGATCTTAAGGGCTTTAACAGGATACATTTTAGGCTCCATTAGATAACTGAGGTGAAAAATATATTCACGTTCAAATTATAAATGTTAATATTAACAGTTGTGAATAAGTTGTAAAAAGAGATTATTCCAATTCACGCACCATCGATAAGCTCGTGGGCCAATATATACAAATCAAAACCAGGAACAAATTCTTGC
>JAUZPB010000202.1 GCA_030706145.1 Bacteroidota bacterium | reverse complement strand
TTATTGCAAGAAAAATAATGTTGAAGATAAAGGCGGTTTAGATGGCGAAGGAAACAACTTCAGAGTCGATACAAGAGAATTAGCCTCACTGGGGCGTGAAATCATACGTATTGATGAAGGAGGGACTCCAACTGACGAACAAGTCTCAAAGCTTCAGGCTGGTGATCTTGTCGGCAGAAATGGACACTTTGGAATCATTGTAGAAATAAATGGAGAACTATTTTATCTTGAATCAGGAGGTTGGGTAGTTCCAAATACAGGTGGAAACCCATATCATGCAAAAGAAGCTTTAGAAATTTTTGCAAAGCATGGAATTGTAATGGTAAGGCGTGTACTTGCAGATAAAAAAGCAATTTAGCTAAAAGTAGATTCAGTATGTTAATATAGGCCAGCACTAATAATATAAAGTAAAAGGAGACGACAACATTTAAGTGCCATCTCCTTTTTTTTACTTACTTACTCGAACAAAGAATTCAAGTTACTTACAATAGTGCCAAATGGCACTATTTCATCAACATCATTTTTTTAGAAACAGAGAAACTTCCTGCGGATATTTTATAAATATAAATACCACTTGTTAAACTGTTTGCATTAAAATTAATGTTATACTTCCCTGCCGCCTGATTTTCATTTACAAGCGTTGCAACTTCTTTACCTAAGATATCATATATTTTCAGTGTTACAAAGCTACTCTGTGGCAGCTGATAAGATATAGTAGTAGAAGGGTTAAATGGATTAGGATAATTCTGTTCCATTGCAAATCTATCAGGAACAATTCCATCCTGCTTTTCTACACCTACTGTAACTTTCTTGACGATTCTAATATCATCGAAGTAGTATTTTCCAATTGCAGGGCTGCCTGGGTTGTATGTAAATTGCAAACTTTCTAAGTTAAGTATACCATCAAGTTTGCCATCGCCTATCCAGGTACCTAAAGTATCTTTTGCAAGGTCCCAGGAAACAAGTTTCCATCCAGTCCAATCAACTTTATACCACTGACTAACTTCATGACCAAGAGCGTCATCTAAACAGAATCTAAATTTATTATTATTGCCATCTCCAAATACGTATGCCTGAACAAGGTACGTATTATTAAATCTAACATCTTTAGGAGCACCGCTATTAAGGTATTCCCTTATCAGCCATTGTGTAGCTGCAGCATCCCATCCGTAGTTAATAACCATTGAAGCAGAACCAATACAAAGCGGATTCGGATATACATTAGCAGTAGACATACTTGTTGATTTTGTTATAATACCAACGGTTGAACCACTGGCCTGGGGCTGCCACCAATTGTTTGCAGGAGTAGACTCGAAGTTATCGATCAGAGTGACCTGATATGCAACAGAGCCAGTCTTAAAACTAATAACTTTGTCAGAAGCAATTGCGTTACCGTGTACATCCTGAATGCCTGATGAGACAATTACTTTATAATCCTCATTTGGAAGGAGCTGGTTTGACGGGAAAAAGTTTACAACGGTTCTTGCATTTACGTCATAAGCCTGCAAGGTACCATTAACAAATGACTGATCGGCTACTCTTTGGAGTTTTATTTTACCAGTAACAGATGGTTCACTTACAAGTTCATCAAATTGAATATTTACAACAGGTAAAAGTTCAATTCCACTCACACTAGCAGCCGGAAATGATGAGACTATAGCAGGAGCATAGGTATCTTTTGCTTTTGTTATAAAAGCAAAAGAGAGAGAGTCTCCACCATTACCATCTTTATTGCCGTCAAATAGATGATCATACTGATCTTTTGAATTTCCAGAAATTGTAATAGTATAGTTTGTCGATACCTTAAGACTGTCAGTCACAATAGTAAGTTTTCTGTTGCCATCTTCCCATATAAAGCTAAGAGCAGCAGCAGGTTTACATGAGATATTGCTATTTACAGTCTGAATATTCATAGGGCGTGAAAAGGTAACTGTTATATTATCTTTACCAGGATAGATCGAGTCAGCTTTAGTAACAGTTGCTACTGGGGAAAGGCTTGAGACAAGCTGTACATCTTTAAATGTAAAGAAGCTATCTACAACAAATACTTTTGAAGAATAGCTATAGTATCCAGGAGCATCTACAGTGATTGTCAAAGAATCATTTGTGAGTCCTTCAATGTAATAAAAGCCGTTATGAAGTTGTGTTGAATCAGTGCTATAATTCTTAAACAATGACTGGTAAGTATCTGTAGTATAGGATTTACCGCCAACAGTAATTTTAGCGCCATTAACAGGTATTCCTGATTCTTTATCGCTTACAATACCTGTACAAATTCCAACCTTTGGTCTCTCTGCATTTTTGAATTTAAGGATCGACCAGAACAATGCCTGAGCTTCAAGTTTTTTCCACTCAGCATTCATATTTAGCTGATTTTGAGTAGGATTTGTGTGGAAACCAGCCTCGCTTAATTCAGTAGGCATATTGCCAAGTCTGTTTACAGAAAGATAGGGATATGAATTTGGAGAATCATAAAATGTTAGATCCCCTATTGCGCCTCTGGTTGATGTGCGCATAGCTTTTGTAAGCAGATCTGCAATAATTGTAGACATTGCTTTACCACCATTAGGAATTTTTTCCATAAGAACGCCATTTTGCCTGATCTCGCCATAAAGGACCAGAGTACTATTTGAGTTAGGATCACCTGCATCGCTATGGATTGAATGGAACCATGCTGCGCCAAGGTGGTTTGCCTCATCACTTCTCTGCGAAAGGTCAACATTCATTTGGTCATCGGTTCTGCAAATATAAACAGTATCAATATCTGTTTGCTTTAAGAGCATATCTCTTAAAGCAAGTGCTACGCGAAGGTTCTTTTTAGCTTCTGAATAATTATAAATTCCAACATTTTCATTTTGGCTATGGCCAGGATCAAGATAAATATTCCAGCCAGAAAGTCCTTTTACTTGCTGAGAAAAAGATGAAGATAATGCAATAAGAGATAACAAGAGTATTTTTTTATATAATTTCATGCTGCTTCCTTATTTAGAGATTTCCATAATATAGACGGCACCTTCTTTGTATTCATCGAAAGCAATCTTACTTCCATCGGGTGACCAAGAAGGGTTCATTTCGAGTAAATCTGAGGTAGAGGTTATCTGTTTTTTCTCGGTACCGTCAAATTTAATAGTATATATATCAGAGGAAGTATATTCATGTCCATCATCTTTGGAAATCATATAGACAAGATATTTACTATCGGGAGACCATTTAGGACGGAAGCCTTTTCCAAGGTCTACTAATCCACTTCCATCTGAGTTCATGGTAAACATATTACCGCCCATTACCTCAAATGCAATTTTGCTTCCATCTGGAGATATAGTCATATTTAAATATTTAGCCTTTTTAACAGGGTCGAGGACCTTATAAGATTTAGTACTGATATTTCCAGAAGCAATGTGATCATCTTTGATGAAAAACATTTTTGAACTGTTTGCAGTTTTTTTGGATAGTGAAGCTTTCTTTCCAGTTGAAAATACTTCAAGTTTTCCTTTTGTATACATGTATACTTTTTGATCCATATCTCCCCAGTGTGGAACTCCTGGCATTGAAGTGCGGTAGCTAGTAAGGGATTTACTTGTACTGTTTATAAGGTCGAACATTTTAACTGCATTTGATCTCTTAAGGCCTTCATATTTGGCTACCCTGCTAAGAATTGATTTTGAATCAGAAGACCATTCCATAGCATAACCTGCAGAAGCCTCATCGGTTATTTTTTTTACTTCATTCGATTTAATATCAAGGACATAAATTCCCTTATAGTTAGCCTCTGTAAAAGCGAGGTAATTCCCGTCAGGTGACCATACAGGATTCATTCTTATCTCCTGTGGATTTCCTGCAACTTTCATGGGTTCTCCGGGAGCTTGTTTACCTTGAGGAGAGGCAATACCAAGACCGGCTGTAAGCAGAAGAATACTTATAACGGTTTTTTTCATAGCAATTTATCCTTTGGTTCATGATAGTTATAAAAAGAACGGCACATGAAAGTGCCGTTCTTTATTTGTATTTAGTAATTTTCAGAAACGATCAAATTATTCTTATTTTCGCAAAACTAAAATTACTTAATAAGTGAAAGTTTTTTGCTCTGTGAAAATTTTCCTGCGTTAAGTTTGTAAATATAAACACCACTAGGAAGTCTTGAAGCGTTAAAGCTTACTTTATAACTTCCAGCAATCTGATTGTCATTTACAAGAGAAGCAACTTCCCTTCCTATAAGATCGTATACCTTAAGAGTAACAAAACTGTTCTCAGGAATTGAATACGAAATTGTTGTAGAAGGATTGAATGGATTTGGATAGTTCTGCTCCAAAGCATATTTTTCAGGATGGACAGTATTCTCATCTTTTTCAACAGGAGTAACAATGTTATACTGCGGATCATCGAAGTAAAGAATGCTGGATTTTTGAGCATTCTTGTTTTGGCGAATTACGATACTATGGAAAAGTTTATCACCTGTAGATGGAATTCCTGCAAGAGAAACTTTCATGAACTTCCATCCAGCCCAGTTTATTGTATCTGCCTTGACTATATAGTTAGTTGAGCCATTATAATAGAACCAGTACTCAAGGCTATTATAGCTAAGATCACCAAAGATCCACATTCCAAAATCTGGGGCATTTCCAATACTTGGCTTAGCAGAATTATAAACGCGGCATACACCAGAGCTATCACCTGAGAATATGCAGGTAATTTTTCCTGAAGAAAGTCCGCTCATTTTTTTATCTGTAACCAATTCAAATTTTGAATTAGCAGTATCAACACCTACAGTACTACCACTGAAAGAAGGATTATTCCACCCTTTAACAGCCTCAAGACTATCAACTATTTTTCCAGAGACATATTTTTCATAATCAGTCTTGAAATTTATTTCCAATGTATCTACAAGATTATATCCTTCAGCATCAGATACCTTTGCTCCCATTTCAACCCTATAGTTTGCATTTGTCTGTAAGGCTGTAGCTGGTTCAAAGTAAATTAAGCCACGTCCATTCTGTACTAATACCTTTGTACGGGCCAGGCCAAGTTTTTCATTATTAGGGCCAAACATATTAATATTACCAGTAAGAGAAGTAGCCAAAAGAGGAACATCAAAAAGAATTCTTACCTGTGGCATCGGACTGATTTTATTTTGTCCATCACTTGGGAAACAAGATATAACGTTAAGTCTATTTCTGTACTTAGTAGTAAAACTATATGTATAGACAGTGTCTGAATTAATATTACTTACACTTTTTACATCTGCAGGGAGTGTAAGAGTATATTTTGTTTTTCCTTGAAAAGGGACCTGTGGTTTAATTGTAACAGCCCTAAAGTTGTTTTCCCAGGTAAATGTAAGATTTGCCTTTGGAGTAATAGTAATACTCTGCTCAAAGGCCTTGCTTTGCATTGGGATATTAAAATTAATTTTAATAGGATCGATTGCCTTTACACTATCCTGTAAAGAGGAAAGTGTGCATGCAGTAACTCTAGGAACAGTTGGTGAAAAGACCTGGAGATACATATCAGCAAAAGAATTCTTGTTAGCTTCAACTGTAACCTCAGCTGAATCTTTCATATAGCCAGCAGCTTCATAGTAGAGTTTATATTTACCTGGAGCAACGCTATCAAACATAAAGAAGCCATTGTTTTTACTGTCGCCATTATAGACCTTATTTCCAGGCTGGAGTGTAATTTTAACATTATTAACAGGCTTCATAGCATCCAGTGCATTAATAGATGAATAGCTAACTTTAGCCTCTGGATCCCTTACTACACCAGCAATAATACCGTTACTAAGAGGTGATTTTCCCCAGAACTGTATAAAGCCTTTAGTAATAGCCCATGCTTCATGTTTTTTGTACGAAGCATTAAGGAGCCTATATGATTCAGGGACATAATCATGGAATGACCCTTCTGATAAGGTGCCTGGCATATTAAGGCCTCTGAACACACCAAGATAAGCCTTACCAGTTCCATAGAAGTCGAAATCGCCGCGGATGGTCAAATATGCACTTCTATGAGCGCCATAAATCTCATTACCTATAGCTGTAGCCATAGTTTTTGACAGAGGATAAGTAGGAGCCGAATCAAAGCCCTGGAACAAAATAAGTGTATAGTTTGCATAATTAGTTGAGCCAGCAGCATTACTATGTATCGAATGCATATGGTTAACATTGTTCTGATTAGCAATGGAAACAATTTGTGACAAAGGCAGGTCGTCTGCATCTTCATTGGTAACGCGGGTCATAATAATCTCAGCGCCAAGGGATTTCATAATATCCCTAACATATAGACCTTTTTCTATATTGCCATCAGATTCCCAGAAGCCAGTAGCTGGAATATATCTATCATTATCAGGATCATGTCCGCCATGACCAGGGTTAATGCAAATTTTAATTCCTTTAAAGTCCTGTGCAAAGGCAGCAGAAGCAAAAAGTAAAATTGTTAAAGTCAGTAATATTTTATTTTTCATGTTCACCCCTTATTCAGCTTTTAATTCCATTAAAAAGATTTTCCCATCAGCACTATTAAAAATG
>JAUZPB010000201.1 GCA_030706145.1 Bacteroidota bacterium | reverse complement strand
GCTTGTTTACACTCTGATTTTGGTTTACATTCTGTTTCTTAGTATTATCCTGCAGTTTTGGATTATTCTGCGTCTGGATATTACCCTGTTGTTTCTGAGAACTATTCTGCTGCTGCTTGGCGTTATCCTGCGTATTATTTAAGGATTTCCCTAGAGTAGGATCTCCTAGCATAATGGCATATTTTAGTTTTTTATTTAATGAAGATATCTGCTCAAGTTCAGTAGAAATAAAATAAAGCTTTTTATTTAACCTGGCTATTTCTGCATTCTGACTTTTCATTGCAGCTTCATTAGAGACAAACATATACTTTGCCGGAGTAAGCCAAATGAACAATACAGTCAGAAATATTACACTAACTGAAAATAAAGAAAGATAAGCTATAATCTTTCCGATCTTTAGTGAATAACTTTTAGTTTGTATATCTGCATGATTTGAAATAACTAAAAGCGAAAAATCCTTTATATCTTTAATCTTCGGTAATTTCATGGCTAAATTGATGCAAAGTTAAATAACCCTGCTATAATTGTCAAACTTATATTATGAATTGATACTCTCTATAATTTGATACCTTACTCATAGGAAGCCATCAAATCCTCAAATTTCACAATTCCCTCACGTATAAGCACAGGCTGATTGCCTGTAAGATCAACAAGAGTTGAAGCAACCTTATGCGATTTTTTTTCAGAATAAAAAATGCAATCCAGTTCTGGTCCTAATTCATAGTTAATAAAATCCCTTTCAAGTAAAGGCTCCTGCCCGCTTCTGTTAGCACTAGTAGAGATAATCGGCTTTTTTATCTCTGAGATCAACGAGCGGCTAAATCTATGATGCGGAATTCTGAAGGCTGCGGTCTTTGAGCCTAAATGTTTTGCTGAATCATGGTTAAGGTTTAGTATAACCGAAACCGGATTAGGCCAAATAGAATGCAGAAAATCAAAATGTTTATCTAAAACAACATTAACATAGCTAAGGAGTCTTTCAAGATTGTCAATAAGTAGAATAAACCTTTTACTCTCGTCTCGGCCTTTTATTGAATTTATTCTTGCAACCGTATTTACATTAAACGGGTCCCCCCCGATGCCATAAATAGTATCTGTCGGGTAAACAAATACTCCACCTTCGTTAAAGATCTGTGCAGCCTGGTTAACTGCGCCATTAAAATCATCATCTATCGATACCAGTTTTCCCTTTCTAGCCTCATGCATTACTTATGTTTCCTTATAAAAGAAAATTTATTCAAAAAAATATTCAGGGTTTCATCATTATTCATTTTTTCACAGATCATTTCGCGATCATCTGCTCTATCATACCTAAAACCCTATCCATTTCAAGCTTATAAGCGCAATCAAAAGTCTTTACAGGACACTTTTGATGCCCATGGATCCCGCATGGTTTGCAGCTAAGCTTATCATAACTTATGTACTTACCTGAAGCATTATACGGATAAAATCCGAATTCTGCGACGGTAGAACAATAAATTGTAAGGACTGGAATATTTGCACACATTGCAAAGTGCGTTGGTGCACTATCATTAGAAATTAGTATGCTGCACTTTTTTAGTAGACCAATTGATTCTATAATGGAAAATTTTCCGGCAGTGTTAATTACGCGCTGATCAAACATTCCAGTAATCTCATCACAATAATGTTCATCAGACTGACCGCCAAGTAAGAAAATATTAAAGGAGTTATCTAATAAATATCTAATTATTTTTACATATTTTTCTTTAGGATATTTCTTAGTCTGCCAAACCGAACCAGGCGCTATTGCAGCAAACCTTTCAGCCTTAAATTTAGAGATAAAATCGTTTATTTTTGTTTCTGTTTCATTGCTAATTGATATTTCAGGCAATATTCTCCAGGAATCACCTTCTATGGGAGACTCAATGAGTAAAAGGTTTCTATGAACTTCGTGCAGGTCCCTGCGATATTCGATTATATGATTGTAAAACCTGGATAGTGAAGAATTTGAAAACCCGTAGGTTTCTTTGACACCAGATAGTCTTACAAGCAAAGATGTTCTTGCAGAGCGGTGTGGAGAATAAATTATGTCATATTTACGCTTTCTGATAAAACCTGCAAACCTTAAAAGCTTAAGCAGCCCTTTATCCTTTCCTCTTTTATCAAAGACAATAACCTGCTCAACAGAAGGGCTGGACTTGAATATGCCGGCAGATAAAGGATGGCAAACCACGTCAATTGTAGCACCAGATCTAAGCTGCTTTAATCTCTGGATCATGGGCAAAGTCAGTATAGAATCCCCAATAAAAGCAGTCTGTATAACAAGAATCCTTTGACCCTTCATCAGTATTTCCATCTCTTGTGCATCCAGAACCACTGCTCAGGATTCCTTCGGATATAAGTCTCGAGTATATTGGAGTATCTTTGGTTTATTTCAAGTACTTTTTCTTCATCTGTTCCTTCAAGATCCTCAATATCAATAAACTGGGCATCTATCCTGTAACTAAAATCCTTTTGCCTTTCGACAATAGCTACTGCTATTGGTGACTTAGTCCTTAGTGCAAGCACAGCAGTTCCAGGGTAAACCGATGAATCAATTCCCATAAATTTAACTCTTGGGCCATCAATATCACCCCTTTGGTCACCTACAAGTGCAACAATGTTCTTTTGATAAAGAACCTTAAAAATATTTCTAAAGGACATTCCAAGCAGAACGACCTTATTGCCAAATTTTTCTCTCATGGTATTAAGCCAGTCACTTACAAGAGAATTTCTCTGCGGCTTTGCTACAACATACAAAGGCACGCCAAGCTGCAGGCTTACAGATGATGCAGCAAGCTCCCAGTTACCGAAGTGGGCTGTTAGAAATATCAGGCCACGGTTTAGCTCGTAGCGCTCTTTTATTGCTTCCAGGTTTGAGCAATAGACCATTTTTTTTACCTGTTCTGGAGTAAGGCGTGGTATGCACATGATCTCGATCAGTGTAACGCAAAAGCTATAATAATTCCTGTAAGCTATTTTTTTTACTTCTTTTTGTGAAAGCCCGGGAAATGCTTTTTGCAGATTAGAAATAACAGTTTCTTTTCTAACTGGAATTACATAGAAAAACATCATGGCCAGAAGATGGGCAAAGTGTCTTGCCCCTTTCATTCCAACTAAGCTAAAGAGTCTAACGAAGGAATGAAAAAAGAAATACTCATATTTATTCTTAAAGGACACAGCTTCTTCTTAAACAATTATTAATAAATCAAATGCTAATATATCAAAAAAAAAGATGTTTAAAACAAGAAGGACGTGCCTTAGCACGTCCTTAAAAGTCATTACATTCTTTTTTCTAACTTTTCTATTTGTAAACCTTTTTTATAGTTGCGCTATATAAATACCTGGTTATTATTGAGCAGAAGTAACCCTGCTTTCCCAGTTATCATCTCTGAGCTCACCTCTTTTTGTCGAATGAAGCAGCTGGTAGTCAGAAAATCCTGAAATATCTCCAAATACAAATATTACTCCACCTTCAATTGAGTTATAATGCCAGATCTCATAAGGCTTTTTATCTATATCACTTGGATTTCTATCGATTTCATCTGGTTCGCCATAAAGAATATAGACACGGCCTCTGTCTGTCTTTCTTCCCTTCCTGTTAATTGTACTATATTTTTCGTCGCTAATACGTACTCTTTCCATGTACTGGTTTTTATACTCATTAACTACAGTGGAAGGATCTGTATCTCTTTTTTTCCAGAACTTAAGCAGGAAGTCTCTTTTAGCCTCAACATTGTTTAGCTTCTCATACTGGGCTATTTCAGCTCTTGTGCTTATATATTTTATCTGTTCAAACTGGTCATCACATTCTTCGAGGCTAAGTACACTATACTCACTGCTAATGAGTTCGTTGTTGAATGCAAGATTCTTCATCGTATCGGCGACTGAAGGGTTATAGACAAACATTCTTTTTGATGAGGTAGAGATAACATTTGCAGCACTATCAATTGCAGTAAGAACAAGAGTATATGTATCTGTAGGATATTTCATCATGTTCATTGTACCTACTTCAACTCTTGATGTGCCGCCCTTTGTTAGAGTCTTTGTCTTATCGCTTAGCTTGTAGCCTTTACTGTTGAACAAGAAGGTTTTTAATGTAATATTCTTCTGATCCTGGCTGCTCAACATATTATAGATTTCGCTATAATAGAACAAAACAGGGATTCCTTCGCCGAAGACCATAGTAGGATTAGGCTGAACCTCAAGCGTGTTTTTGTAGAATATTGAAGAGGTATCTGCACCCTCTTGCTTTATATTCGAGGATAGCTCAATATCACTTAAAGAGAGATTCTTACCCAAAAATGGAGAAATTGTTACTGTCTCAACTATCTTCTTTGATCTTGAAGCGTTATTTCCGTCTGTTCCTGTAACAGTACACCTATATAAGCCTTTGGGAACAATAAAACCAACGACACCTACCAGGTTTTTGTTTACTACCTGCTTAGTTGTATCACTCAAAGGGCTTTCAACTTTCCATTCCTTATCAAGAATGGTATTGTTATTGACCGTATCCTGAATCTGAATACGTAATATGGCATTCGCAGCAAAGCCGGTATTCTTATTAACGATTTTCAGGTTACTTAAACCGAAGGAATAATAAAATTCGATATAATTTGAAAGACTATCATACCCGAATCTTGCATAATCGAAATCGAAATTAAGATTGTTCTGGGCTTTTAATGCAAATGGAGTCAAGAAGACGAGAAGTAAAAGTAATTTTTTCATAATCTAGTTTAAAAGGTTTTTTAAGTTTGGATAAAGTTACGATAATATTTTTATAAAAAAAAGGACCAAGAAATTATATTAAATCCACTTTTTGACAGATTTCCCAAGCCTTAGACAACTGTTTTTCCAAAAATATTCAAAAATTTCAGTGTAAATTTTCATATCATAAAAAAAACCTATTTTTTACCTCGGTTGAGTCAAAATAAAGGAAAGGTATCCATAAAAGCGGGACGCAAAGTACCGCTTTTATGGATCAAAGACTTGAATATGATTGTTTTGAAAATAAGGAATTTTAGTCAGAACCTAGAATTCCAGATACTTCTCTTTTGGCAGATTGCAAACAGGACATTTTTCAGGAGCCTCACCTATATGTGTATGACCACAGACCGGGCAGACATATACGTGAGCTTTTTCGATATCTTTTCCTTCAGATGCTGTTTGTTTTGCATCGTTGTACATTCTTTCGTGTATCTTTTCTGCTTCGAGTGCATAGTGAATAGATCTAATGGCGGCTTTTTCATCCTGAAGCTGGGCAACTGCATCAAAGGCCGGATACATTTCACTTGTTTCATAGCATTCGCCTTCCATTGCATGCTGCAGATTTGTAACGGTATCGTTGATCTCGCCTAAAACGCGCAGATGATTTGTTGCATGTACCTTTTCTGCAAATGCAATAGCGCGAAACAAACGTGCAATTTCAGGAAATCCGTCTTTTTCTGCTTTGTCTGCAAAAATGGAATACTTCATATAAGCCTGGCTTTCACCTGCAAAGGCGGCTTCCAGATTTGCTTTTGTCATCTTTTTCATTTTTCAATAGCTCCCTTTTCTTTAGAAAAAAATAATTTTGCAATAAAGGGCATTTAACCCATATTTATTTTTTTAGTAACCATAAACAAAGTTTAATAAAGCGAACTGTAACTATATAAGAAAATAGGATCATTTTTGCCACTTTTCTTTTCTAAAAAATAATTCAGTAAGTGTTCTTTTGATCAGTTTTTTTTAGCTGAACCTTATACTTGCTTATATCCGGCACTTCCGAGACTTAAAATAAAAGTTATTGTACTTCGGAGATTATTTTGACTGTCCCTTCCTTTGGCAGCTTAAGATCATAGGTTTTTCCTTTTCTTAAAGCCAGATAGTTTTCTCTTAGCCAGGGGTTAAACAGTTTTAAGATCTTATAGTTAATTCCTTTTTTAATTGCAAAATCTGCCAGATCATCTATTCTGTAGTTTACCTGTTCATCTTTAAGTTCAAAGGCCGGATAAAGATCAGCAGGCTTTAGGAAATAACCATACTTTTTCGGGTCTTTAAAAATTTCCTTCATGGCTATTATTCTAGCTATATATCTGGAGGTCTCTTCTCCTAAAAGAAGGTTGTAATAGTTTCTCATTTTTTGCCGTTCGATCTGCTTATCTATTCCTGCGATGCCATAGTTATATGAAGCTGCAGCTAGTGTCCAGGTCTTATACCTGTTATAGGCAAACTTCAGATACTGGCATGCTGCTTCTGTCGACATTTCAACATTATAACGTTCATCTACATCATCACTTACCTCAAGTCCATACTTCATACCTGCAGCCTCAGTAAACTGCCAGAATCCAACGGCATTAGCCGGAGAAATGACATTTTCAAGGTTGCTTTCAATAACAGACAGATACTTAAAGTCATCGGGTATGTCATATTTTTTTAAGATGGGTTCAATCACAGGAAACCATCTATTTGCTCTCTTTAGGGCAAGAAGAGTAGCCGAGTGGTAATATGTGTTAACAATAAGCTCCCTGTCAACTCTTTCCTTTACATAGAAGTTGTCGAGAGGAACTTTTTCACCACAGAAGTCAAGGTTTTCCGGTATCTCTGGCGAAATGATCTGGTAGTGTTGAGGAAAATCCTCCTTTGATTTACTTATTGCTCCATTATGCATAAAAAATAAGTT
>JAUZPB010000200.1 GCA_030706145.1 Bacteroidota bacterium | reverse complement strand
TGCGAAGACAGCAGTATAATTCTGGCAAGTGCCAAAACAAGAATAGGCATTGACGAGATTCTAGAAAGTGTAGTACAAAGGATACCGGCTCCAAAAGGGGATACAGAAGCTCCGCTGCAGGCTCTTATTTTTGATTCAGTTTTTGACGCTTATCGCGGCGCAATAGCGTATATAAGGATATTTAACGGTGTCCTGAGGGAAAAAGACCAGATTAAGTTTTTTGCTAACGATAAGGTATTTCTTGCCGAGGAGATAGGCATTCTTGGTCTAAAGAAGATCAAGACAAAAGAGCTTACGACGGGCAATGTTGGTTACTTGATCTCGGGTGTAAAAGACGTTCATGACACTAAGGTTGGTGATACGTTAACACTTTCCAGAAATGGAGCTGAGCATCCATTACCGGGTTATAAAGATGTTAAACCAATGGTCTACAGCGGTCTTTATCCGACAAACACAGAGGAATATGAAGACCTTCGCGATGCTTTGGAAAAGTTCAGACTAAATGATTCTGCCCTGGTTTATACACCGGAGACTTCAGCAGCTTTAGGCTTTGGTTTCAGGTGCGGTTTTCTTGGTATGCTGCACATGGAGATTGTACAGGAAAGGCTCGAACGTGAGTTCAACCAGTCGATTATCACGACACTCCCTAACGTTGAATACATTGTAACAAAGAAAAACGGTGAGAAGATAACAGTCGATAATCCAACGGAAATGCCGGAGATGGGAGATATTGATGTCATTGAAGAGCCATATGTAAGAGCACAGATTGTCTGTCCGAGCGAGTTTGTAGGTAACCTTATGAAACTGGCTACTGATAAAAGGGGAATCTATAAAAATACTTCATATATAGATCCAACGCGTGCTGATTTGCAGTATGAGTTTCCTTTATCAGAAATAATATTTGATTTTTATGACAAATTAAAATCATTTTCAAAAGGTTATGCTTCATTTGATTATGAGTTTATTGGCAATAGAGAGTCAGACCTTGTAAGGCTTGATATTCTGCTAAATGGTGAACAAGTTGATGCGCTTTCTATAATTGTACATAGAAGTAAATCATTTGATTGGGGAAGAAAGGTTTGCGACAAATTAAAAGATCTTATTCCAAGACAGATGTTTGAGATTGCAATTCAGTCGGCAATTGGTACGAAAGTTATTTCCCGTTCTACAGTTAAAGCTCTCAGAAAGAATGTACTTGCTAAATGTTATGGCGGTGACATTACCAGAAAGAGAAAACTGCTAGAAAAGCAGAAAGAAGGGAAAAAGAGAATGAAACAGGTAGGAAATGTGGAAATTCCGCAGGAAGCCTTCCTGGCCGTATTACAAATAGAAGAATAGGAGAATCCTTAATTGGCTTTTACTGAGAGTATAAAGAAATTCGTAGGAATAAAAACCGAAGAAGAATTAAAAAAAGTAAGTACACCAAAGGAGAAAGCAAAAAACTTTGTTGAGACTTTGATCTTTGCATTAATTGGTGCGTTGCTTATAAAGACATTTTTGCTTGAATCCTCAAGGATTCCTACGGGATCAATGGAAAGCACAATAATGGTCGGTGACTTTGTTCTTGTAAATAAAGTTATCTATGGAGCTTCAACTCCAAGGAATATTCCATTTACAAACATATCGCTTCCATATATAACATTTCCGGCTGTACGCGAACCAAAGCGAAAGGACGTAATTGTTTTTGAATGGCCTGGTTACACAGATGATCTTCATCCATCTGAAATAATGAGCTATGTAAAAAGGTGTGTAGGACTTCCGGGAGATACCATCAAAATAGTCAATAAGGTACTTTTTGTAAATAGCAAGGAATTCTGGAGACCACCGCATATACAGTATGTTACTCCAGAAGTAATTCCTGCCGGTATGGTTGATCCTGAAATATTCCCAAAAGGAGCACCATGGAACAAGGATAATTATGGACCTCTGGTTGTACCAAAGAAAGGGGATGTAATAAAGCTTACACCTGAAAATGTTGAGCAGTGGAGAACTATTATCGATAGGGAATTTGACAAAAGGGTTGTTCAGGTTCAGGGTAATCAGGTTGTAATTGATGGAAAACCTGTGAGCTCATATACACTGAAGAAAGATTACTATTTTATGATGGGAGACAATCGTGACAATAGTTTGGATAGCCGGTTCTGGGGATTTGTCCCCAGAGACAAAATAACCGGGCAGGCTGAAATTGTCTACTGGTCATGGAACCCGGAGTATTCCTTTGCTCAGCCAATTGACCTTTTATCTTCTGTTAGGCTTAATAGAATTGCTAAGCTGATCCACTGATTGAATAAAAAGGGAATAAAAGGAAGCAGGCAAGCAGATTTTTTTCTCGATCTATTTTATCATTTATAAAAATTAGAACATATAAGAATAAAGGGATATTTCAACATATCCCTTTGTTTTATAAAACCAATATTATTACTAAGCATTTGGAATTATTTCCCTTCAAATATATGTTTTTTTGAAGGAAGCTTATTTACAGGCTTTGGTATGTAAAAAAGGGAAGAAAAAGTTCTGGAGTAATATTCGTGTCCTTAAAAGAAGTTTTTAGTGAAATAACTGGTATAAAAGGTAAAGAGGACCTTGAAAGATTAAAAGCTCCTTTAAAGAAGACAAAAGACTTTTTTGAAGCACTGGTTTTTGCAGTCCTTGCAGCATTTATCTTAAAGACATTTGCACTTGAAGCCTTCAGGATTCCAACAGGCTCAATGGAAAAAACACTTCTTGTTGGGGATTTCCTTCTGGTTAACAAATTTATTTATGGATCTTCTTCACCAAGGACAATTCCATTTACAGATATAGAAATTCCGCATTTCACTCTGCCTGCCATTCGTGATCCAAAAAGATATGATGTTGTTGTCTTTGAGTATCCAGGCGACCGGGACCAGCTTAAACCAAATGAAGTGGTTAATTACATAAAAAGGTTAGTTGGACTGCCAGGCGATACGGTAGTAATAGTTAACAAAATTTTATATGTTAACGGGAAGGAATTCCATAGACCTCCGAAGATTCAGTATGTAAATCCTTATACTAAATCTCTTTGGAGAGAAGAATCAAGGATATTCCCCAAAGGGGCTCCATGGAATGAGGATAACTACGGCCCATTGATCGTTCCTAAAAAGGGAGACTTGATAAAGCTCGACTATTTGAATATTGAAAAGTGGAGAACTATCATCGACCGCGAATTTGGAAAGGAAGCCGTTAAAGTAATAGGACGAGACGTTTTCATTAATGATAAACCTGCTAGTTCATACAGACTCCAAAAGGACTATTATTTTATGATGGGTGATAACAGGGATGACAGTTGGGATAGCCGTTTTTGGGGAGTGGTTCCAAGAGACAAGATTATCGGTCAGGGAGAAGTGATCTACTGGTCATGGGATCCTAATTTTACAAATATATTCGACCTTTTAGTTTCTGTAAGGTGGAGCAGAATTGCCAAGCTTATCCACTAGATAACTTATAAGAAGTTTATTCAAAAATTATATTCAGCCCTTCAATATGAAAAAATTATTCTTTCTATTACTTTTTGTCACAGGCTTTAGTTTTCCACAGGAAAAGTACCTGATCTATTTCAAAGATAAGACAATAACACATGAGGCTCATCTTTCAAAAAGCTCAAATGAATACCAAAAGGCAATGGATCTGCTTAGTAAAAGGGCTTTAAGCAGACGAATGCGTGTTTTGTCAGGGGATTCACTTATAAGTTATGAGGATCTGCCAATTAAAGACTCGTATAAAGAAAGGCTTACACAAAATGGGATCATTATACAAAAGGAATTAAAGTGGTTTAATGCAGTCTCAGCTTATCTGACAGAGCAGCAATTAGATTTAGTAAGAGCGTTGGATTTTGTTCAGAGTGTAGAAAAAGTCCGTGTAATGAAACTAATTAAGAGACCTGGAATTGAAGATAAAATAAGTGATGCTTTATTAAGCAAAACACTAAGTGATACAACAGACTACGGGTATTCATTTACGCAGCTGAATATGTCGGGCATTCCTTTAGTCCACTCGCGTAACATTCATGGAGAAGGTGTAGTAATTGGACTTCTGGATTCAGGATTTGACTGGAAAGAGCAGGATGCATTAAAAAACATAAATGTGCTTAATGAATATGATTTTGTACAAAAAGATAAAGTAACTGCAAACCAGAGCGGAGATGAGTCTGATCAGGATAGCCATGGCACATTTGTCTTTTCGATAATAGCAGGATATGACCCCGGCAAATATATGGGAGTAGCATATAAATCTTCTTATTTACTAGCTAAAACAGAAAACGTAGCCTCAGAGACACACGTTGAAGAAGATAACTATGCTGCGGCACTGGAATGGATGGAAAACCAGGGCGTAGATATTACAAGCAGCTCACTTGGCTATAATGAGTTCGATTATCCTGATGATTCATACACATATAAGGATATGAACGGGCAAACTGCAATTGTTACAAAGGCAGCAGAATTAGCTTTCAAGAGGGGAGTCCTTGTAATAAACTCAGCTGGTAACGAAGGGAATAATTCCTGGCATTATATTATTGCTCCTGCAGATGGATTTAATGTAATAGCTGTTGGTGCTGTTAGTTCAAATAATTCTGTGGCTCAGTTTAGTTCAAAGGGGCCTACATATGATGGCAGGATAAAACCAGATGTGTGCGCAATGGGAGTAGGTGTATATGGTGCGCAGGCGCATTCTAAAATAGCATATGGTTCGGGAAATGGGACCTCTTATTCAACTCCAATTGTAGGAGGGACTGCGGCTCTTCTTCTTTCGGCTTATCCTTATCTTACAAATACACAGATGAGAAGCATACTTCTTGAATCCTCCGGCAGCTCTTCGTCTCCTGATATAAACAGGGGATATGGACTTGTTTCTGCTCCAAGAGCAATTGAATTTCCAAACCTGCAGGAAGCTAGCCAAAACCAATATGTAATGCATAAGGCTTTTCTTAATCCTAGTGCAATAAAACAAAATTCACTTAAACTGTTCTATTCAACAGATGGGTCTGATAACTATACTTCCATTTCAATGAGACAGGATAGTAAAGATGGATTTTATTTAACTGAGATCCCTGCCTTGGCAAAAGGTAACCTGGTGAAATTCTATTTTGAATATGAGGATAAAAATGGGAATACAATTCAGGAAGGAAAAGATAATAATTACTCTTTTATGTATGGATACCTGCCTGTAAAAAGAAATGTAAGTGATTCACAAATAAACAATTATCCCCAGGATTTTGTTTTAAGTCAGAACTACCCAAATCCATTTAATACAATAACAAGAATAGACTACAAGGCAAATGCAAACGAAAGAGCAGAGCTTTTCATAATAAACACAATAGGGCAGAGGGTTAAATACTTAAGCAGATCTTCAAGTGAAGGCATTAATTCTATTTTGTGGGATGGAAGAGCTGATGATGGAACCTTCTGTGCAAGCGGAGTATACTGCTATATTTTAAGACTATCAGGCAAAGATTACGGGAAGAAGATGATTCTCCTCAAATGAGGATGAGTCACTTTGGGTATGCCTTAAGGTTTTATAAATTGGAAGAGCAATAATAGTTGTAAAGGTGGGCTCGGGGCAGTCTTATCTGGCAGCCTTTGGCTAGAACTGATTTAATTGGAAGAGCTTCATATCGAAAAATATCATGAAGCAGCCTAAGCAATATAAACGAATTTTACTTGAATGTTCGTTTTCGAACATCGATGTTGCATATACGTACACTAGTCAAGAAAGTGCATATCAATTACCTAACGGTTAGATGAGAATTACAATAACAAATTAACATATTTGGCATGGTATAAATATTGTTAAATTTGTTTTGTGCTCATATCGGTTTTTTTCCATAATCTCAATAGCTATGAAATTGATAGTAAGTCACATTAAAGTTGCATACAGATATTTAGCAAAAAACAAGTTTTATACTGCAATCAATATATTCGGATTAGTGCTTGGTCTAACTTGCTTCATGATGTTAATGCTGTATATAAGACATGAGCTTAGTTTCGACAAGCATCACAACAACTATGAAAGAATATATAGAGTAATAGTTAAAGATAAAACCGATAATAACTCATCTATAACTGGCGCAAATCTTGTAAGTCTTATGAAGAATTCATTCCCAGAGGTTAATGAAGCAGTAAGGTTTGCGCAAGGCTGGTCCTGTGACATAAGATATAAAGATAAATATATTAAAGAGAATAGTTTTGGATTTGCCGATTCGAATTTCTTCGAAATATTCAAATATAATATGATTGAGGGAGCTCTCAAAAATGCTTTGAAGGACCCGGCAAACGTAGTTATTACAGAATCTAGTGCAAAAAAGTATTTTGGCTCAGAGGATCCTCTAAATAAGGTAATAACTGTTAATAATAACTTTCTCAAAGTAGCAGGAGTTATAGAAGACCTGCCTTCTAATACCGATTTAAGATTTGATTTTATTGCAAATATCGGATGTATGCAGACAATAATTGGATCATGGATCGAATCAAAAGGAATTGGTGTATTTAATACTTTTTTAGTTTTAGGAAAGGATTGCAGTTCCAAAGAATTGGAGAGAAAAATTCCAGGCTTTGTAGCTAAACATGATGAAGATTTAACAAGTGACAACACAGAGCAGTACAAACTCCAAAAGCTAGAAGATATGCACTTATATTCACAAAATATTGGTGGAATTGAGATAAAGGGTAATTTAGAAGAGCTTTATATTTATTTTATTGTAGCAATAGTAATACTT
>JAUZPB010000020.1 GCA_030706145.1 Bacteroidota bacterium | reverse complement strand
GTATCTCAAACTTGATCTTAGCAGTTTTCCAAAAGGAATGTATATACTTTCAGTAACGCTAAAAGACAAGTCGAGTAAATTGGAAACGGAGGCCGAAACTCCTGTGATACTCGAATAAGGTGCAGAAGATACTCTACTGGCTAAATTTTCTATATAAATTTAACAAATAAAATATGACTTATAAGATCTTATCAAAGCTTATTAATAGCTTTAGCATTTTGAGGAGATAGAGTGAATCAAAGGGAATCTAGTATTTCTTATATTCCAGAATTAGATGGTATCCGAGCCTTAGCTATTTTGTTAGTAATGATTTATCATACTGGCATTCCAATATTCAAAGGTGGTTTTATTGCTGTAGATATATTCTTTGTTTTAAGTGGTTTTCTCATCAGTTCGATTCTAATTAAAGAATATGACACAAAAGATAAAATCAACCTGCAATATTTCTATATAAAAAGAATATTAAGGTTAGCTCCTTCTCTTCTGATACTGCTTACAACTATTTTTATCATAAGCTATTTTAGATTGTTTAATCAAACGGAAGATAATTACAGAAGTATTTTACTCACTTTGTTTTATTCATCGAATTGGGTACGTGCATTTAATCAGTTTTATATGGGAATATTAAGCCATACCTGGTCTCTTGCAATTGAAGAGCAATTTTATATTCTCTGGCCTGTAGTTCTAATTCCTCTATTAAAAATCCGGTCAAGGAAGAAAGTAGTTATATTACTTTGTATTCTTGCTCTTTCATCTTGGTTACTTAGAATATTTTTGATCTTCAGAGGTGCACCTGTCGAACGGCTCTACAATGGACTAGATACCAGAGCTGATGCACTTCTGACTGGATGCATTTTAGCTGTAATCCAATCTTCAGAGATTCTGAAAAACAGTATTAAAAGGGGTAGAATATGCGTTAGAATGATAGCAGTGGGAGCTTTATTTTGCTATTTTGCAGTTCTTTTTAGCATCAGCTGGCGCAATCTTAATAACTATTATTGGTTAGCCTCTGTTATTCAGATTTTAACAGCATTTCTGATCTTACATAGTAATTCTTCTGAAAGCAGCCCAATTAAAAAGATATTAGCTTTTAGACCTATCGTATGGATAGGAAGCATTTCTTATGGATTATATCTTTGGCATGATCCAATATATGAAATAATGAGAACATGTAAGTTTTCTCAGTATTCAATTGCTACAATAGGAAGTTTAATTACCTTCTTAATAGCATCGCTTTCATATTATCTTGTTGAAAAGCCTGTATTGTCGTTAAAGCGTAAATTATCAAGAAATACTCCTGATAAAGAATTGCAAGAAAAAATATTGGATGAAAAAGAAGAGTTTGTAAAGCTGTAAATATTGTAGTTATCCATTGTCATCAATAGCACTGAGCCAGAATGATTTGTAACTGTATCTAAGGGAATAAGGCTCAAATCAAATTATGACGACGATGTTTTATCTAAAAAGCATTATCTTTTGGGCTGTATGCATTGGCATTGCAGCTGAAGATAAGCTTGAAACCATATCTTTTATAAACTGGATTATGTTGCCTGGAAATACACCTACCCATATAAGAGCTAGTGTAAGTACTGCAAGGACAAGCCCTCCACCTAAAGATATTGAAGGCTGCATGACAGGTCCCACAGTTGCAAGTGTTCCTGTTGTTGTCTCAACTGCAGGTGTTACTTCATCAATGCGGCGGTACATTACGACTATTATTCTTAAGTAGTAATAAACACTTATAGCACTATTAATTACAAGTATAATTACAGGAAGCCACAGCCATGAATTTACCGCAGCAGAGACAAGATAAAACTTGCCTATAAAGCCCGCAGTTAATGGAATTCCTGCAAGAGACATAAGCATTGCAGTAAAGACAGTTGCCACTAAAGGACGTCTCCAGTACAGTCCTCTATAGTCTTCAATGTCCTCAGCATCTCTCATTTTTCCAGACAGGACAGTTACAATTCCGAATGTACCCAGTGAAGTTATTATATATGCGACCAGATAGAACGTTGTTGCTTCTATTGCTAATTTACCTCCGGCTAAAAATGCAACGAACAAATATCCAAGGTGAGCAATTGATGAGTAGGCAAGTATTCTTTTTACATTATTCTGCATGAGTGCAAGGAAGTTGCCTGTGAACATAGATGCAATTGAAATTACAGTAAAGAGAATCAGTAAAGATCCATAGCGGTAGCCATTTATCATTACAAAAAATCTTAGCCATAGTCCGAACATTCCAGCCTTTGAAACAGTAGCAACAAAAGCAGTAACGGGTGCCGGAGCTCCCTGATATACATCTGGTGTCCACATATGAAAAGGGGCAAGAGCAAGCTTAAAGCCAACAGCTATGACCATCATTGCAAAGCCAGACAAAGTAAGAGCATTTACTCCATTTGCAGAAAGACTTTCAGAAATCCTTGCAAATTCCATTGTGCCTGTAGAAGCATAGACCAAAGCCATACCGAAGAGTAAAAATGCAGAGGAAGCTGCAGCAAGTACAAGGTATTTTAATCCGGCTTCCACAGATTCCAATCTATCTCTAAGATAAGATATCATTGTATATAGTGAAACACTTAGTATCTCAAGTCCTAAGAAAAATGAAATAAAGTGGCTAGCCGAGCTCATTGTACAGGCGCCAAGAGTAGCTGTCATAAGGAGTATATAATACTCTTCTTTCTGCTCTTCATGCTCTTTAAGATAGTTATAAGATAAAACTGCAACAGCGGAGCTTGCAAGGATTATCATTCCCCAATAGAGCAGGGCATAGTTATCAATAATAAGTATTGGAACAATCTGCCTTGGCAGAACAGCCTGTATAAAAAAAAGAGAAGCAAAAGATGCAGTAAATCCTGCAAGTGTAAACCAGAACGTTAGATTATGGTCCCTGTAAATTGCAATTAAAAGCATGAGAATAACTGCAAAGCCAGAGAGCAGAAAGAGAGGTAAAAGTGAAAATAATCCTTCAGTAGTCATTGCCTGATACCTCCTTTAGTATGCTCTTCTGACTTCATATACTCTTCAGTTTTTATTGGCTCTTCGGCCTTTATTTGCTGTTCAGTTCTTAGTTGCTCTTCAGTTTTTATTTGTTCTTCTATTTTTATTTGCTCTTTTTGTCTATCTTTCTGCTTAAGTGAAATATCATCATTTTTCTTTTCAGTTTTATCCAAAGGAAGGTCCTGCAAAAGTGTATTTGCCTGTCCAGCTGCCGTAGAAGATGCATTTACTGTATTAACGACCGACTGTATTGAAGCTCTGGAAACATAGAGTACATGATTAGGAAATAGTCCAAGCCATAATATGACAATAGTAAGGGATCCCATTACGATCATCTCTCTTAGATTAAGATCTTCCAGAGTCCAGGTTTTTCTTGGTTTTCCTAAAAAGACCTTTGCCATAATGCGAAGTGAATACATTGTTGAAAGCACAAGTCCTATAGTTGAAATAGCGGTAGTCCAATTACTTGCCTGGTAAGCACCAGCAAGTACCAGAAATTCAGCTATGAAATTCCCAAGGCCTGGAAGTCCAAGTGAAGCAAGAGCAAATACCATTGCCATAGAACCCATTCGCGGCACCTTGTCCCAAAGTCCGCCCATCTGCTCAATATCTCTTGTATGAATTCTCCCATAGAGTGCTCCAACAATAATAAACAAGGCTCCTGTGCTTATTCCATGGCAGAGCATTTGCATTACCACGCCCTGCAGAGCCATTTCATTTAAGGCAAATACTCCAAGTAAAACAAAGCCCATATGGTTTACGCTTGTATAGGCTACTAGGCGTTTAAAGTCAGTTTGTGCAAAAGCCAGTACAGCTCCATAAATAATTCCAATTGCGCCAAGTATCATAGCAGCTGGTGCAAATGTCCTTGCCGCATCAGGAAAAAGGGGAAGGACAAATCTTATTAGTCCATAGGCACCTGTCTTAAGCATTAGTGCAGCTAAAATAACGCTTCCTGCCGTAGGAGCTTCTGTGTGTGCATCGGGGAGCCAGTTATGGAAGGGCACAGCCGGGAGTTTTACAATAAAGGCAATTACAAATCCTGCCATAAGCCACATTGCAACGTTAGGGGCCATTTTTGTTCCAATAAGCTGCATGTAATCAAATGTATAGACGCCAGTAGCTTTCCCATGCAGAAAGAAAAGTCCAAGTATAGAAAGGAACATCAGAAGTCCGCTAGACTGAGTGAAGATAAAAAATTTAAAAGATGCATATATTCTGTTTTTACTTCCCCATATGCCTATAAGAAAATACATTGGGATCAGCATTACTTCCCAGAAAAAATAAAACAGGAAAAGATCAATTGCAGTAAATACGCCAATAATACCTGCAAGTATCCACAGCAGGTTAAAGTAGAAAAATCCAACTTTATATTGAATTTCATTCCAGGAAATAAGTACAGAAAGTACGCCAATAAATAAAGTCAGCATCACAAGCAATAGGCTCAGTCCATCAGAAGCCAGGTGGAAACTAATTCCAAATGATGGTATCCACATCCAGTTTAATTCTGTAAACCAGAGTCCTTTGTTTCCTGCAATAAGAGTGTTCCCTGCAGCAGGATAATTAAAAGAGGCGATTTTTATCCAGAAAGAAGCAGCAGCCAAAAAGTCAATTAAAACAGCAACAAGCGCTATCCATTTAGGGGCTACACTGCTCCAGCGCGAGGATAACCAGGCCAGGAAACTTCCGGCCATAAGTATTACAATAAGCCAAAATAGTATCATAAGAACACCACGATTGTTATGGCAACGATTGCACCAAAGGCAATACCCATTGCATACCACCTTAGCCTTCCTGTCTGAGTAAAACTAAACATACGGTTAAAGCCCCGGGTAAGCCATGCTATTGCAGTATATATAAGGTCAATCACATCGGACTTATTTACCTGTGCGATCCAGTCAATTGGTTTTACAAACAAAGTATCATAGACCCAATCAAATCCCCATCCATAGAGCCAGAACTTATACAAGCTTTGTCCTGAAGGGGTCTGTTTAAAGTTCTGCACCGTTTCAGGTTTTTTATAATAAAGCAGGTAACCTATAAAAACCCCGCCAATTGCTACTACAGCCGCAACTATCTGGAGCATAAGCTCAGTACCAATTCCCTCGTGACCTTCACCACTGCCAGGAGAGGGGAGAATATTCTGAATAAAATTTGAAAAGAGAGGAAAATGTCCGAGTGTCCCAGGCAGTTCTATAAAGCCTCCTATAGTTGAAAGGACTGCTAAAATTATAAGCGGGACTTCCATTACGGGTCCAGGCCTGTTATGAAGGTGTGTTTTTTCATGTCCATAGAAGGTCAGAAACACCATTCTTGACGTATAGACTGCAGTTATCAGAGCTCCAAAAAGTCCTGCAAAGTATAACAGTTTACTTCCATGCTCGCCTGTAAAGGCAAGGTATAAAATAAGGTCTTTGCTGTAAAAGCCGCCAGTTACAAGAGGCAGCGCAGCAAGTGAAGCACTGCCAATGACAAAAGTCCAGAAAGTCAAAGGCAGCATATTTTTTACTCCTCCCATCTTAAACATATTCTGCTCATGATGAAGGGCGTAGATAACAGCGCCAGCGCCAAGAAAAAGCAGAGCCTTAAAGAAAGCGTGAATCATAAAATGAAAAACAGCAGCCGACCAGGCACCAACGCCAAGGGCAAGAAACATATAGCCAATCTGGCTTATGGTTGAATATGCCAGAACCTTCTTTATATCAAACTGAGTAATAGCACTAAAGCCTGCAATGATAAGTGTCAAAGCCCCAATTATACCAACAATTGTCATTACCTCGGGAGCCTGAAGGAAAATGACGTGCATACGGGCAATCAGATAAACGCCTGCTGTAACCATTGTAGCAGCATGAATTAAAGCGCTGACAGGTGTAGGACCTGCCATTGCATCTGGAAGCCAGGTCTGGAGTGGCAGCTGCGCGCTTTTTCCAACCGCGCCGCCTAAGAGCATAAGAGCCGTAATTACGACAGCCTGCGAACTTACTGGCCAAACCAGCGGTACATGGCGAAGGATTTCCTGAATATTTAAGGTTCTGAAAGCCATTACAAGAATAAAAAGCCCGATTGCCATTGCCGTATCACCCACGCGTGTTACTATAAAGGCTTTCCTTGCAGCAGCTCCATTTGCAGGGTCCTTATACCAGTAGCCAATAAGAAGATAACTGCAAAGGCCTACACCCTCCCAGCCAAGATATAAAAGAAGAAGGTTATCGGCTAAGACAAGCATGAGCATTGCCCCAACGAAAAGGTTCATATAAGCAAAGAATCTTGCATACCAGGTACTGTCCTCTTCTTCCATGTACTGCACGGAATACAGGTGTATCAAAAATCCGACGAATGTAATAATAAAAATAAAGACTAAAGAGACCGGATCGAGTCGAAGAGCAATTGCAGGTGAAAAGCCTGCAACGTCAACCCACTTCCAGAGTGTCTGCAGAAACAGATATCCTTCAGGAGGGGAAGCAATAAAGCTAATTGCTATTACAATTGTAATTAGAGCAGATAGTCCGAGCATACCTACACCAACTGCAGCCGAGATACCTTTTGTCATCCTGCCTCCAAAGAGAGCAAGAATAATGTAGCCCAGAAATGGCAGGGCTGGTACCATCCATAAGAGTTCAAGCATAGTTCTATCCTCTCATATTGTGCGCAGCATCTGCGTCGAGTGTTTTAAATTTCCTGTGGAGCAGAATTATCAGAGCCAGTGCAATTGATACTTCTGCAGCAGCCATTGCCAGTATAAAAATAAACATCACCTGTCCATCGGGTTGGCTCCACCTTGAACCGGCCACAACAAAGGCGAGTCCGGCAGCATTAAGCATTATCTCAACCGACATAAGTATAAAGACAATATTTTTTCTGGAAAGGAGTCCAATTAGTCCTAGCATAAATATTATTGTTGCTAGTATAAGTCCATGCTCCATCGAAAAAGAAGTCATAGTTCACCTCGCTCGCTTTTCTTCTGTTTCATTCCGCTTACATTAGTTTTGCTGAGCGGTTTATCACCAGCTTTAAGTCCGTTTTCATCTATTTTATTTTCTTCTTTGGGATGCAGCCTTTCATAAAGTGCATCGGGCCTGCGGAAGTACCTGTGGAAAACAGCTTCTTTTCTTCTTCCCAAGTGGTAAGCGCCAATTATTCCTGCAAGAAGAAGCATTGAGGCTAATTCTACTCCCAGAAGGTAAGTGCTAAAGAGAGAAAAGCCTACCTGCTTTGGGTTTATCATACGAGTATCAAGATTCTGCCTGCCGTGGGAGATAAGGACGTATATAAACTCAGCTATTAAAATAGCGGACAGGGCAGCAGGGCCAATCCATATTTTTGGATTGAACCACCGGCTTTCCTGTTCTACAGTCTGGGGTCCAAGATTAAGCATCATGACCACAAAGACAAAGAGCACCATAATAGCCCCGGCATAGACTATTACTTCGAGCGCAGCCACAAAAGGTGCTCCCAGTAAAAAGAATATAACAGCAACAGACAAAAGTGAAACTATAAGGTAAAGCAGAGCATGTATTGAATTTAATCTTGTAATAACCATTATAGTTGCAGCTATTGCAACAACCGAGGCTATATAAAACAATGCATTCATATATTATTTCCCTTATGGTAAAAGGCTTCGCAGATCAACAGGAGGGTCCTCATTCATTGCCTCTCCTTTTGCTTTTCCGCCTATTGCGAGTCCTGATACTCTGTAAAAATTATAGTCATGATATTTTCCCGGACCATTTATCAGCAAATGCTCTTTTTCATAGACCATATTCTGCCTTACATATTCGCTCATCTCATATTCTGGGGTAAGCTGAATTGCATAGGTCGGGCACGCCTCCTCGCAGAATCCGCAGAAGATGCATCTTGAAAAGTTAATCCTAAAGAACTCTGGATATCTGCGGCCTGTTTCATCCTGTGTAGCCTGAAGCGAAATGCAGTCTACAGGGCAAGCAACGGCACACAGGTAGCATGCCACACAGCGCTCTTGTCCATCTGGGTCACGAGTAAGGACTATCCTTCCGCGCCACCTAGCCGGAAGTTTTTCTTTTTCCTCAGGATATTCAATTGTAACTGCTTTTCTGAACAAGTGAAGAAATGTAAGCCAAATGGTTCTAAGGTTACTTAATAGCATCTTTTCCCTTTCTTACTTTTCACACTCTTTTTTTATATTTTATTTAGCTTTTTCCCAAAAAGGAGTCTTCTTAATTTTATTTTAAAAGTAAAACCACCAAGCCTGTTACTACCAGATTTAGAAGAGAAAGCGGAAGCAGGAACTTCCAGCCATAGGACATAAGCTGATCATATCTAGGGCGTGGTAAAGCAGCCCTAAGAAGAACGAATATCAAAATAAATACTGCCATCTTTAAGAGGAACCAGACAACTGGCGGAAGAAATGATGGCCCTAGCCAGCCACCGAAAAACAGCGTTACTATCATAGATGAGATCAGTGTAATGCCCAGGTATTCACCTACGAAAAACATACCGAATTTCATTCCCGAGTACTCTGAGTGAAATCCAGAGATTAGTTCACTTTCAGCCTCGGGAAGGTCAAAAGGCAGGCGGTGTGTTTCAGCAATTCCAGCTAAAAAGAAGACAAAGAAACCTAGTATTTGCGGAATAAAGAACCAGGTAATCCTTCCCTGAGCCTCTACAATATCATTAAGGTTAAAAGAGCCTGCAAGAATAACCACACCCATTAGTGAAAGTCCCATAAAGACCTCATAGGAGATCATTTGTGCTGCTGCCCTCAAAGAGCCAAGAAGAGAATACTTATTGTTAGAAGACCACCCGCCAAGAACAACGCTATATACTCCAAGAGAAGACATAGCAAGAAAAAAGAGCAGTCCAACATTCAGGTTAACCACAGATATTCCGGGTGCAAAAGGAATAACTGCAAAGCTCATTAAAACCGTAATAATGACAATTGTAGGAGCGATAAAGAAGACAGGTCTGTCGGCAAACTTTGGTATCCAGTCCTCTTTAAAAAATATTTTAACCATATCGGCTACAACCTGTACAAGTCCCAGTGGACCTACGCGGTTTGGTCCCAGCCTATCCTGCCAGAGTGCAAGCATACGCCTTTCAACCCAGATCAGGTTCGCGGCAATTGTCATAAGTACAAGCAGCACAACGACTGTAATAATTATAGTCTGGAGTAGTGGACTCATTTTTCAGTGCTCCTTTCAATCTAGCCCATTTTCAATCTAACCCATGAGCCCGTTTTGATTTCGGGCATTCCGGGTAATCCTTTAGGAATACCAATTAAGCCTTTAGGCAATCCTAAGTTAAGCTTTGCCGGGAGGCTATATGTTTTTCCTTGAGCTTCAAGTTCAATTTGTTTTTCTGAAGTAAGGCCAAGTGATCCTGCATCTTCAGAAGAGATCATTACATAAGGTTTTGGTGTAAGTTCATTTATTCCCGGGGCATTTACACTTAACTCCTCTGAGCCAAAGATATGATAGACCGGGACGACGAACCAATCGCCATTTCTTGGACTAAATGCCTGAGGGATCTTAGTAAAAAATGCAGGCGTCTTGCCGGACTTAGGTTCAATAAGGCGCTTTCCCGGATCGCCCCCATGCAGAGCTCCGCCTATTTCGATCTGGTATTTATTAATTGCCTGCTGTGAATTCCAGCCAGGGGACCAGAAAAATGGAATTATTGACGAAGGTGGTTTTCCCCTGTAGCCTTCCATAGTAAATGAAAGAGGTGAATCTATATCTTCAGGCGGCTTAGGCTCGTGTACACTTTTGTTAGCAAACATTGCAGTCCTGCCGCTATAGCGGAAAGGTTCTCTCGGAATCTTTTCTCCTGCAATCCTGAAGCCTGGCGGGGGAGTAATATTATTTATGCCATCAAAGACAGGCATTGCCTTTGAGAGTGCATTTGTAAAATCACTTAGTATTTTCCATTTACCAAACTCATGAAGGCCGCTATTTAACATTATATCCCTTAGCCATCTCCAGCTCTCTTTTATATTCTCACCTGCATCATATACCTGATAGAATCTTTGTGCACGCCCTTCATTATTTACAAACGTTCCATCTGACTCGGCAAAACTTCCTGAAGATAAAACAGCATCAGCTTTCAGCGACGTTGAATTTTCAAGATAATCCAAAACAATTACATTCTTAAATTTTCCAAGAAAAGAATCAACTGCCTGCTCTTCTGCTCGTCTGTAGAGGTCGTTCTCGAGTATGATGAGCGTATCGGCCGGTTTATTCTTTAGAGCTTCAAATGCACTTTCAATTCCCTGATGAGTAATGTCCATCATTGCCATTCCCATACTGTTTACTTCAGGAACTGTAAAGCAGAGTTCACAGGTTTTTCCTGAAGTAATCATTGCATTTGCGATATTTGCTGCAGCTTCAATTACTGCTTCACTCTGAAGACTGGGGCCTGCAATAATAAGAGGCCTTTTGGCTTTCTTGAGTGCCTCAGAAATTTTTCCTGAAAGTTTTTTCTGCTCATCAGTTGCACCACTAACCAAGGGAGAGCGGTCCGAAAAGCTATTTGCTACCATAAAACCAAGTCTTGCTATATCATCTGCTGCGGCTCGATATGTCTCAGAAATTTCATCTAACCTTGTAGCAAGAGGAGTAGCGATAAAAATGGGACCTTTTTCATCCTGCGTCAGCTCTCTTACTGCCTGATCCTGCCAGTGAGGTATCCTGTAAGGAGTTGCGCTCTGGACAGGTTCCTGGCGGACTGACTGCCTAAGGGCAAGGGCTATCATTGGAGCTGTGTTAGTTAGGTCCTCACCAAGGACAATGACGACATCGCACTTTTCAATATCCCTTAAAGAAGGAGTTCTTGCAGGACCATTTCTCAAGATATCATACTGTTTTTGTATAAGCTGAATATTTCTATCTGACTCACCCCAATAGAAGTTTTGTTTTTCAACAAAAGAAAGTAAAGTAAAATTGCTTTCAAGTGAAGCACGTGCAGATCCAATGCCGATTATTCTTTTACTATCTGAAAGAAGTTTACGTATATACTTTAATGCATCCTCACTGCCGAGTTCCTCAAATTGTCTTGTTTCTTTATTTTTTCTGAGAGGTTTTCTTATTCTTTTGGGGCTATTTACAAACTCATAGCCAAACCTTCCTCTATCGCAAAGGAAGTAACCGTTTACCTCACCGTTATACCTGCTTTGCACTCTTCTTAAGAGTCCATATCTTTCAGCAGCAATTGTGTTGCATCCTACACTGCAGTGTACGCAAATAGATGGCGCATAGGTTTGGTCCCACTTGCGTGTGTAATGTTTTCCAAGAGTCTTATCGGTAAATACACCGGTCGGGCAAACTTCTACAAGGTTTCCGCTGAACTCATTTTCTAAAACACCATCTTCGTGTCGTCCAAAATAGACGGTGTTATGTACGCCGAAGACATCAAAATCCTTTCCTCCAGCATAATCCCTGTAATATCTTACGCATCTGTAGCACTGAATGCAGCGGTTCATCTCGTGATTAATAAATGGACCTAAGTACTGGTTTTTATAAGTTCTTTTTTTGAAGCGGTAGCGCCTGTAGTCATGGCCCGTCATTACAGTCATATCCTGCAGGTGGCATTCTCCGCCTTCATCACAAACAGGGCAGTCGTGTGGATGGTTTGTCATAAGCCATTCAATCACGCCTTTTCTAAATTCTTTTGCTTCAGCGTCCTGTATAGAAATTATCATTCCATCTACTATAGGTTCCATGCAAGCCATAAAGAGTTTTCCAACCTTATCGTTTTCATCTCTAAACTTTTTTACGGCGCATTGTCTGCAAGCGCCCACAGATCCCATAGCCGGGTGCCAGCAGAAATAAGGAAGATCTAGTTTAAGTGAAAGGCATACTTCCAGAAGGTTTTTAGTTGCATCGACCTCATAAGTTTTACCATCAACAGTTATCTTAGCAGTTTTCGCCATTTGTTTTATGACCTCCATGGACAGCGTTTTTCTTTTATATGTCTTTCAAAATCTTCCCTGAAATATTTAAGTCCGCTCTGCAGTGGTTCCATAGCCCCTGGAGCAAGAGCGCAGAAAGTATTACCTGGCCCCAAGTATTTTGTATGATAAGAGAGAATATCCAAATCCCTCATCTCACCGTTTCCTTCTTCAATTGCATTAAGAATTCTTTGCACCCAAGGCAGTCCTTCGCGGCATGGAGTACACCAGCCGCAGGATTCCTGAGCAAAGAAAGCCTCAAGGTTATGAACAAATCCTACAGGACAGGTCTTATCATCCATAACTATAATGGTACCTGTTCCAAGTCTGCTACCAGCTTTGCCAACGTTTGTAAAATCCATATTCACATCGAGGTGTTCTTCTGTAAGGAAATCCGTTGAAGCTCCTCCTGGCAGTAGTCCCTTAAGCTTAAATCCATCTTTCATTCCGCCTGCATGCTCTTCCAGCAATTCTCTTAGAGTCACACCAAGAGGCAATTCCCATAGTCCAGGCTTTTTAACCTTTCCACTTGCGCCATAGAGTTTTGTGCCTCCTTCGCCTGTAAGTGAAAGTTTCTTAAACCATTCTCCTCCGTTATTCATGATGTGTGGGATGTTAGAAAGAGTCTCAATATTATTTACAATTGTTGGTTTACCAAAAAGTCCGCTTGACTGAGGGAAAGGGGGTTTTGCCCTTGGATTAGCCCTTTTCCCTTCAAGAGCATTAAGAAGTCCTGTTTCCTCTCCGCACATATAGCGGCCAATGCTGGTATGCACATACATCTCAAGGCTAAAGCCAGAGCCCAGGATGTTCTTGCCAAGATATCCAGCCTGGTATGCCTCTGCAAGTGAGGCCTGAATGATCTTTGCAGCAAGAGTATATTCACCTCTAATAAATACATAAGCAATATCAGCCTGAATAGCATAAGCGCTTATTATCATGCCTTCAATGAGCTGATGAGGGGCAGATTCTAAAAGGAGTCTGTCCTTAAAAGTTCCAGGTTCCATCTCATCGCCATTTGCCACGAGGTATTTTGGATGAGGTGCATTATCGCCCATTGGCACAAAGCTCCACTTCATACCAGTCGGGAATCCGGCACCACCTCTTCCTCTAAGGCCGGAATCCTTAACGGCATCCATCACATCTTTTGGCTGCATTGTTTTTAGTATTTTTCTTAGAGCCTCATAGCCTCCAGAGTGCTCATATTCCTTTATGTCCATTGGAACCTGGTCAGTGCGAATATATTTAGTCAAGGGTTTGTCATCCATAATTAAGGCTTATCCCTTCTCTATTGATACTTTTCCAGAATAGAATTTATTATATCGGGTGTAAGATCCCTGTAAAGGTCACCATTTATCATAAGTGCCGGTGCATGGTCACATGTACCGAGGCATTGTACCGGCAGGAGAGTAAACCTTCCATCTGAGCTTGTTTGGCCATAAGTAATACCTAAGTGATCAATAAGGTGTTTTAAGACGGACTCATATCCCATAACCCAGCAGCTTACACTGTTGCAGATATGGATCACATTTCTTCCGACTGGTTTACGGTAAATCAAATTATAGAATGTTGCAACAGAATCGAGCTCATCTGGAGTAATACCAAGCAGCTGAGCAATATCCTTTATGCTCTCATCTGAGACCCACCTGCGATGCTTTTGCACGACCTTAAGAGCCTCAATTGCTGCAGCGCTTTTATATGGGTAGAGTTTAAATTCCTCTTCGATCTCGTGTTTTTCTTCTTCAGTCAGCACAAAAACCCCAAATCTTTAACGTTTAATGTTCACAATTTAGTGTTCACAATGTTGAATTTATCTGTCTATATCTGCCAGAACAAAATCCAGGCTGCCGAGTATTGATAGAAGGTCGGCAACAGTATAACTTCTGCTTATAAATGGGACCATCTGCATATGGACAAAAGATGGAGTTCTAATATGGTTTCTGTAAGCAGTAGTACTTCCATCGCTTACAAGATAATAGCTATTGTTTCCTTTTGTAGCTTCAATGCCAACGCTTGCCTCACCAGGAGGTATAACCGGTCCCCAGCTAACATTAAGGAAATGTGTAATAAGGGTTTCAATATGGACCATTGTTTTTTCTTTCAGTGGAGGTGTTGTCAGTGGATGATCCGATTTATAGGGGCCCTCGGGCATATTCTTCATGCACTGTTCGATTATTCTAAGGCTCTGCCACATCTCTGCAGCTCTTACAAGAGCGCGGTCATAGCAGTCACCATGCTGTGCAGTCGGAATGTCAAACTGGAAGTTTTCATATCCCGAATATGGACGTACCTTCCTGAAATCCCATTCGATGCCGCAAGCTCTTAAGTTAGGGCCAGTAACACCCCATTCAACTGCTTCATCTAAATTGAAAGCACCTATGCCAAGAGTCCTAGCCTTGAAGATGCGGTTCTTAAGAACCATTTTTTCATATTCTTTTATTTTCGGCGGGAAATAGTCCAGGAAATCCTTTACAAGTTTATCCCAGCCATTTGGCAGGTCGGCAGCAACGCCTCCAATTCTGAACCAGCCCGGGTGCAGGCGGAATCCGCAAACAGCTTCAATAAACTCCATTATTTTTTCGCGGTCATTAAACATATAAAACACTGGAGAAAGCTGTCCGACGTCCTGGGCAAAAGTTCCATACCAGACGAGGTGATTTGATATGCGGAAAAATTCCGAGAGCATTACTCTAATTACCTTGGCTCTATCGGGAATAGTAATGCCAGCAAGTTTTTCAACAGAGCTAAGGTAAGCAAGGTTATTTACCACACCAGCAAGATAGTCAATGCGGTCAGTATAAGGGATGAATGTATGCCAGGTTTGCCTTTCAGCCATTTTTTCTGCTGCCCGGTGGTGAAAGCCTATATCTGGTACAATATTAACTATTGTCTCTCCGTCTAGCTGCAATATAAGTCTAAGTACACCATGCGTTCCAGGATGCTGTGGTCCCAGGTTTAAGAACATGAAATCAGTCTCGCCGCTACCTTTTTCGAGTCCCCATTTTTCAGGCTTAAACTGCATTTCATCAATTTCCATTGTTTGCTTTTCATCTGGCATCTTAAAAGGGCCCATTTCTGTTGCACGGGAGGGATGTTCCTTTCTTAAGGGATGACCTTCCCACCATGGCGGCATAAGAATTCTTCTAAGATCAGGATGTCCGTCTACTTTTATTCCGAACATATCAAAGATCTCACGCTCATACCAGTTAGCATTAGACCATAACTTAGTTATAGTTGGAACAGAAGGAAATTCTCCTTTAAGAGCAACCTTCAGTCTTACGTCTGCATTTCTTTCAAAGGAAAGGAGCTGGTAAACTACGGTAAAATCGCTATCTGGCTGTCCTAGCCTGTTACTTCTTTCCCTTTCATCAATAGCAGAAAGGTCGTAAAGCATCTTATAAGGCTTAGGGACATCGTGCTTCAGGTAACTCAGGACGTCTTTAATTTTATCTTTAGATACCCAGAGTGTTGGTATTTCATCCTGCGTAGGCTGAGTAACGAATGACTGTTGGCCAAACTTGTTATTCAATTCATCAATTACAGAAGTCTGATCACTATACATTATATACTGCCGCTTTAGAATTATTTTAATGTGTTATAAAAGCAGGGCGGAGCAAAAGAAAGTGTTTTTATGTAGCTCTGCTTTTTTAATTCAGATTTCACTTGGGGGCTTAAGCAAAGTTGCTTTCATACGCTCAGGCGTCTTAAGATCCCTTTGAGAATTTTTTTCAGGTTTTATTACACCCTGTGGACCTACAACCCAGCTTAAAGGGCGTTTTTCCTTGCCCACATAATCTCTTAAAAGAAGCACGCCCTCCATAAGCGTATCCGGGCGCGGTGGGCAGCCCTGAACGTAAACATCCACAGGCATGAATTTATCGACACCCTGGACAACACTATAGACGTCATACATTCCTCCCGAATTAGCACAAGATCCCATTGATATTATCCATCTTGGTTCCATCATCTGATCGTAAAGGCGCTTAATAACAGGAGCCATTTTAATAAAAACCGTTCCGGCTACTACCATCACATCTGCTTCTCTTGGCGTGCCGCGTATGACTTCAGCTCCAAAACGTGCAAGGTCATATTTACTCGTCAGACTTGTTGCCATTTCTACATAACAGCAAGAAAGCCCGAAATTAAAAGGCCACATAGAATTCTTCCTACCCCAGGCAAGGAGACTTTCAAGATTGCTTAAGAACAGGTTTTGCCTTACGGTCTGTTCAAATGATCCTGTCCCCTCTACAACTGTCAAAGGTTCCGAGGCATTAGTTAACCACCAGTTCATAAATTTGAAGCTCTTTCTCTTATTGTTTTCTTAACTTTTATGTTTTTTACTTTTATGGCTATTTACTTAAATTCTTTTTGTGCTTTTAATATCTTCTTTCCATTTGGGCCGAAGTCAAGAGCACCAATGCGCCACTCATATACAAGGACCGCTGTTAGGACCCCGATAAAGATTATCACCCCGATATAGCCAGTCCATCCAAGCTCGTTAAATGCAATTGCCCAAGCCACTACAAAAACGGCCTCAAGGTCAAAGATCACGAAAAACATAGCTACTAAATAAAAATGGACTGAAAAGCGCAGGCGAGCCGAACCGGTTACCTTCATGCCCGATTCGAAGGGAGTATTTGTATCTTTATCTTCATGGCGTTGCCCGAGAATATAAGACAAGCCTACCATAATTCCTGCAAGAATTAAAACGGCAGCTCCATAAAAAAGCAGGGGCCATGTATTGGCCGGATATTCTACAGAAGGGTTCACTATTTTACTCATCCTCTCTTCTTTTAGTATATAGACAACAATGAATAATTACTGAATGAATAATTGCTTAAGCACTCCTTTACTCTGTGCCCTAAAGAAGAAGTGCAGTATTCTGCTTACCCTCTTAAAAGTGCCCTATATTAAATAAAATAAAATTATCGGTTAGTTTTGCAAGTCTAAATTCACTTATGTTTCAACCATTCGTCTCTTAATAGAATATTAAAGACGAGCCCAAATCCAACTATAGCTGCCACCATAAACATCAGTACAGCCAGGCCCGGATAGCCTAAGATAGTAAAAGTACTGTTTACCCTCATCATTAAAGCTGCACCAATAATTAGTGCTGCAAGTATAAGGCCCATCGTAATTCTGTTTGCTATTTTCTGGAGGTTCTGCATAAGGCTATTATCATCAATTGCATCAACCTTTATTTGGAATCTGTTTGTGGCCAGGTTATCAGTTATTGTATTTAACCTTGAAGGAAGTTTCTGCATTAGTTCATTTACTTCCAGAAGCGAGCTAAAAACATTTCCAGTAGAAACCTTCTTAAGGAGGTGACGGCGGAAAATGGTTTCAGCATGCTCTCTAATTACGGCATTAGGATTGAACTCGGGGTCAAGAGTTGATCCTATCTGATCAAGATTAAGTAAAGTCTTTCCAAGCATAGTAAGTTCATTTGGGACCCTCATACCATTACTTGCAGCAATTCTAGTTAGTTCAACTACGACCCTTCCTACCTCAATTTGTTTAAGTGTTGCATCCTGAGATTTTGCCACAAACTCTGTTACTTCTGCAGTATATTTAGTATCGTTAAAGTCATCTAGTTCAGTACCCATTTTTTTGCTTATCTCTGCAGCATCTCTTCCTCTTCCATCGGCTACGTAGAGTATTAGTTTTAGCAGGTCTTCCCTTGATTCGGGATCTATTCTGGCAACCATACCAAGGTCAATAAGCGCAATTTTGTTATCGTCTGTAATAAATACATTACCAGGATGAGGATCTGCATGGAAGAATCCGTCGATGAGTACCTGGTCGAGATATGCCTTAAACAGCTCTTCGGCCAAAACTTTACCTTCGACCTCCAGTCGGGCCAGTGGGCTAAGGGAAGTAACTTTTGTACCTTTTACATAATCCATTGTAAGGACTTTTGATGTTGTATAGTCATTAATGGGCTGAGGGACAATTATTCTTTCATATCTTTTAAGGTTCTCTCCTAGTTTAACAAGGTTTTGTGCTTCTTGTGAATAATCAAGTTCCAATAAAAGTGCTTTTTTAAATTCATTAAGAAGACTTTCAAAAGCATATCTTCTTCCTGTATCGGTATGTTTGTCGACTGTAGTTGCAATATCCATAAGTGCATCAAGATCCTTTGCAATTGTTTCCCTTATTCCAGGTCTTTGGACCTTAACTGCAACAAGCCGCCCGTCATTTAACATTGCTTTATGCACCTGTCCAAGTGAAGCAGCTGCTATAGGTTCTTTATCGAATTCCAGAAAAGCTTTTGATATTCTGACACTCAGCTGATTTTGAATAATTTCCTCAACCTCCTCATAAGAAAATGGTTTTACATTATCCTGCAATCTTGCCAGGGCATCAATGTAAGCTGGTGGAAGAAAGTCGGGTCTAGTTGAAAGCAGTTGACCGAGTTTAATAAAGGTTGGGCCAAGCTCCTCAAGGTCATGAGCCAGTTGTTCTGGTGCCTCATCTTTCTTTGATCTACCATCATCTGAAGTAGTACTTTCCTTCATATCACCCGAAATGATCTCTTCATCAAGAGCAGAATCACTCATGCCAGATGAATGCACAATATTTTTACCGCCGTATTTTATAAGCAGAGTTGCAATGTCTTTATATCTTTTTAAGCGTTCGGGATTAAGTGAGATTGCCATAGTGACTCCATGTCTGTTAACTATAGGTGACTCTAAACTTACGCAAGAAGAGTAAGTAAGTAATAATATTTTAAGTAAAGTAACTTTCGCTATAATTTCAAGGAACATAAATAAGCCTTAGAGTTTTGGAAGAAAATGTGATAGACAGATAAAAAAATGTTCTATGTCTAATTCAAAATGGATTGAATTAATTGTGAAAAAGGGTTAGTCTTTATTAAGAGTAAGTTTATATCAAATTTTCCCCGGAATTTGTTGTTTTTCATCAGATCCGTTCGTCCAGGTGTTCTACTATTATTTATAAATCGAAAGGTAAGAGGCAAACCGTTGTATAATAACAAAACTGGTCAGATAAGTGGCATAGGTATGAAACACACCGGACGAAAGCTCCCTGTGGGAGCTGAAATACTTGATGAAGGCGGGGTTCATTTCCGTGTTTGGGCACCCGGGCACAAAAAGCTGGAAGTAGTAATTGAAAACAATTCAGACAATAGTAGCAATTTTAAGAGTGAAAACAAGACTGTAAACCATTTTAGTACTAACAGGTTCAAATCAATAGAAATGAAATCTGAAAAGTCAGGGCATTTCTCTGCTACTGTTGAGACAGCAGGAGAGGGTACTCTTTACAGGTACAAAATTGATGGAGCAGATTATCTTTATCCGGATCCCGTTTCAAGATTCCAGCCAGAGGGACCCCATGGTCCTTCGATGGTAGTAGATCCGAATAAATTTCAATGGACAGACGAGCTCTGGAAAGGCATTTCACCCGAAGGGCAGGTTATCTATGAAATGCATATAGGGACTTTCACAAACGAAGGGACAATAAAATCTGCTATGAAAGAGCTTGAGGAGTTAGCCAGTCTAGGTATTACGGTAATTGAAATAATGCCATTGGCAGAATTTGCAGGCAAGTATGGCTGGGGTTACGATGGGGTTGACCTTTTTGCACCAACACATCTTTATGGAGGACCGGATGATTATAGACGCTTTATCGACAAGGCCCACTCTTTGGGTGTTGGCGTAATCCTGGATGTTGTATACAACCATTTTGGCCCAGATGGAAATTATATAAATGCCTATAGTGAGGATTATTTTACAGACAAATATGAAAATGAGTGGGGGGAGGCCATAAACTTTGATGGAAGAAATTCAAAAGGAGTAAGGGAATTTTTTATTTCCAATGCCAGTTACTGGATTGATGAGTATCATTTTGATGGTCTGAGGCTTGATGCCACTCAGCAGATATTTGATGAGTCAGAGACAAATATAATAGCTGAAATTACGCTTGCCGTAAGGAAAGCTGCAGGTGAAAAGAAAACATATATTGTTTCTGAGAATGAGCCGCAGAACGTAAGACTAGTGCTTCCATTTGATAAGGGGGGCTATGGGACAGATAGTCTATGGAATGATGATCTTCACCATTCGGCCTTTGTTACATTAACAGGGCATAATGAAGCTTATTACACAGATTACAAGGGAAAGCCGCAGGAATTTATATCTGGTTTTAAGTGGGGATACATCTACCAGGGGCAGTATTACAAGTGGCAGAACAAGCGCCGCGGAAGCATTTCATTTAATCTCCGGCCCTCAAACTTTGTAACATTTATTCAAAATCACGATCAGATCGCAAACTCAGGCCACGGGACAAGGTGCTATCAGCTTTCAAGTCCAGGAAAGCTAAAGGCTATGACAGCCTTGTTTTTGCTTACTCCAGGTACGCCAATGCTCTTTCAGGGCCAGGAGTTTGCAGCCGGCAGTCCATTTTTCTATTTCGCCGATCACAAAAAGACTCTTTCAGAGGCAGTGCGCAAAGGGAGAAGTGAATTCTTGTCTCAATTCGTTAGCCTATCTACCCCCGAGATGCAGGCCTGCCTGCCTGATCCGGCAGACTTAAAAACATTTGAGAGATCAAAGCTCGATTTTTCTGACCGGGAACGTAACGCTCCCATTTACAAAATGCACAAGGATCTGTTGAGGTTAAGAAGAGAGGATCCTGTCATAAAAAACAGCCAGTACAATAGAAGCATAGATGGAGCCATACTAGATGAAGAAGCATTTGTAATAAGATTCTTTTCCGATGATGGATTAGACAGGTTACTTCTAATTAACTTTGGAACTGATCTGCACCTAAGTCCTGCTCCAGAGCCACTTCTTGCACCCCCAGATAGTATGAAGTGGGAAACAAAGTGGAGCAGCGAGTTTCCATCTTATGACGGGTGTGGTTGTCCGCCAGTTGAAACGGAGGAGGACTTTTTCATTCAGGGTCAAGCAGCAAGTTTACTTATACCTAAACCCATTTTGCAGGAGAAAAGATGAGTGAAACTACACGTAACATGCCGTGGAAGGGAGTAAAAGACACAGGCATTGAGCCGCTTCTGACGCGTGAATGGCTAGTAACAAATGGCTTAGGAGGTTATGCTTCAGGAACTGTTTCAGGAGCAGTAACAAGAAGGTATCATGGTTTTCTTATTGCAGCACTCTCAGCCCCGCTTGGGCGTACTGTTATGCTGAATCACCTGGCAGAGAGGATTATATTTTCTGATGGATCTATGATGAATCTAGGTTCAGATGAAATGGCAGAGAATGTACTCGAGCTTCCAGGGGCTGGTCATCTTACGGGTTTCAGGCTTGAACGTGGAATGCCTATCTGGCGTTATGAAATGAATGGTTTTGCAATTGAAAAGCAGCTTTTCATGCTACATAAGCAAAATACGCTTCATGTAATTTACCGCCTTATCTCAGGGCAGGGAAGTGCGAGGCTTGAATTAAGGCCATCGATGCACTTCCGGGCACATGAGGATCCTGTAAACAAACAGATACACGAGCCATATGTTCTGACTGTAGTCGGCGACAGGTACGAGGTATCCTCTGGAGATAAGCTTCCTCCATTAAGGATGAGAATGTATGGGGATAATTCAACATTTACTTCAGATAAGGGGCACCAGAGAGAAGTATTCTATAGGATTGAGGCAGAAAGAGGCTATGACTCGCGCGGGCTTTTATGGAGTCCGGGTTTTTTCAATGCTGATATAAGTGCAAATATGGAAGCGGCCTTTGTGGCCTCTACAGAATCCTGGTCAGTAATACAGGCATTGGACTCCATTAGTGGACTAAGAGCAGAAAGAGAAAGAAGGCGAAGGTTACTTGGAATTACAAAGATACCCTCGAAAGCATCGACTGCAGCAGAGCTTGTAATGGCAGCCGATCAGTTCATTATTACTCCTGCAGGACGTATAGAAGATGCAGCCCGTGCACATGCCTCGGGAGATGAGGTACGAACAATCATTGCAGGTTATCACTGGTTTACAGACTGGGGACGTGATACAATGATAAGTCTAGAGGGACTAACACTCACGACGGGACGTCATCATGAAGCAGGGTGGATTCTCCGAACATTTGCGCACTATGTCAAGGACGGACTGATTCCAAATCTTTTTCCAGAGGGAGAAAAAGAAGGACTTTATCATACAGCAGACGCTACGCTATGGTTTTTTCATGCCATTAGCCGTTATCTTGACGAAACTGGCGACAGGGAAACATTAAAGCAGGTATTCCCAAAATTAGAGCAAATAATTGATGCACATATGAGGGGCACCAGGTTTGGAATAGGCGTAGATCCTAAAGACGGTTTAATAAAGCAAGGGCAGGAAGGATACCAGCTTACATGGATGGATGCCAAAGTAGATGACTGGGTTGTTACACCACGGAGGGGCAAAGCAGTCGAGATAAATGCTCTTTGGTACAATGCCTTATACCTTATGAAGCAGTGGCTTGAAGAAGAAAAAGGAGACAGTGCAGCCCGCAGGTTAGATGAACATGTTCAGCAGGTAAGGGAATCATTCAATAAGCGTTTCTGGTATGAGAAGGGAGGATATCTTTATGATGTACTTGATGGTGAAAAAGGGGATGACAGTTCTTTAAGGCCGAACCAAATTTTTGCAATCTCACTTCCTAATCCAGTACTTGAGTCAAGTAAATGGGCACGTGTTTTGGAGGTGGTAGAGCAAAAGCTTCTTACGCCCTTTGGACTTCGCTCGCTTGCCCCCGGAGAAGCCGATTACAAGCCTATGTATTTCGGCGATCTGCGTGCCCGTGATGCAGCATATCACCAGGGAACTGTCTGGGCATGGCTAATTGGTCCTTTTATTGATGCATGGCTCAAGGTAAATAACAATGATCTAAAAGGCGCAAGCAAATTCCTGGAAGGATTCTCAAATCACTTAAACGAAGCCTGCATAGGTTCAATAAGTGAAATATTTGATGCAGAAGCACCATTTCAGCCAAGAGGCTGCGTAGCCCAGGCATGGAGTGTAGCTGAAGTATTAAGGTGCATTGTAAAGACAGCGGCAGAGAAATAAAAACAGTAGAGCAAAAGATAAAAATGGGACACTGATTTACCCAATACATACAAAACGGATTCACTTATACAGAAAATTATTTACTCTATATAAGCATTTGTTTTATATGAGCGTTTGCTCAATAAGGGCCCGCTAAATATATAGCCCTCGCATATACAACCCGTTTAAATCTCCCAAGGAAAATCAGTTTCCCATTTCCCTCCCGCTGCAAAAAGAACTTATACCATCTGTTCCATCAAGACATCACCTTCAAGGCCAAGAACAATAACTTTCAATGGGATCTCCTTTCCCGAGAGGTTAATTGCCTGCTGTGCAAGCTGAAGAAGTCCACGGCAGCATGGGACCTGCATTATTAGTACTGTAAAAGATTTTATTGCTGCGTCTTTTATCATAGCAACAAGTTTATCCAGATAGATATCTTTACCACTATCCAGCTTCGGACATGCAATTGCAACAGATTTACCTTTAAGAAAATCCTTATGAAAATCACCTGCAGCAAAGGCCGTACAGTCGGCAGCAAGAAGTACATCAGAATTTCTATAATATTGAGCCGTAGGATTTATAAGGTGGAGCTGAATGGGCCACTGCCTTAACTCAGATTCTCTTTTTATATCAGCTTCTTTTTTTTCATTATCACCTTTTTTTGCTTCATCAAGCCCCTGTTTTTCAAAGGCCATTTCTCTTGAACCTGGGCAGCCGCACTGCTGCTGCTGCATAGTATGGGAAGACTCAAGGTCATCTACGGTAAAAGCCATATTTTTTTCGGCAAGATAATCAAGGGCTTCATTAAAATAGCCCATTTCATTATGCTCCATAAGATGATTCAGATGAGCAACAATTACATTTCTTCCCCCTTTAATTATATAATCCATAACCTTTCTTTCATTGTATGGTTCTGCTTGGCGCTCTTCAACAGTAATTGCGCCCTGTGGGCAATGTCCCAGGCAGGCACCCAGACCATCACAGAACAGGTCACTGATCAATCTTGCCTTGCCGTCAATTATTTGAAGTGCTCCTTCTGCACAGTTAGGCACACAAACACCGCAACCGTCGCAAAGATCTTCGTCTATGCTTACTATTTTACGCTTCATACTGATTTTTCTCCTGGGAGGAATATGGTTCTTAAAGTAATTTTAAATTCAGATTCTATAGTCCGAATATAGTTTATTTTTGATAATTATGCAACTCAAAAAGAGAATGACAAGTTTTTGAAAATAAGGCTAATCAGAAAGCAGTATATTGAGAAAATGATGTATTAAGAAGGTGGCACTCATATTTGAAAAATAGCTCATTAGGAAAATATTTATTATCTTTTGTTTCAACAATTAACAAAACAAGCCAGTATAGGAGGAGCAAAGCGAAATGTTCTATAAGATTTCCGATTTTGAAAACGACTGGAAAAGCGAAAGCCAGGCTACATTAAAGATCTTTAACACTTTAACAGATGAATCTTTAAAGCAGCAAGTAAGCCCAGAGGGACGTTCTTTAGGAACGATAGCATGGCACATTACAACCTCACTTGGAGAAATGACAAAGCGGACAGGACTTAACCCCGAAGGTCCTGAAGATGGAGCTCCGGTGCCTGAAAAAGCTAAAGATATTGTTGAAGCTTACAAAAAAGCATCTGAGTCAGTTCTAGAGCAGGTAACAAAGAACTGGAATGATGCAACTCTTATGCTGGAAGACGATATGTATGGTGAGATGTGGAAAAGAGGGCTGACACTCGCAGTTTTAATGGTTCACCAGACACATCACCGTGGACAGATGACTGTTCTAATGCGCCAGGCTGGTTTAGTCGTTCCTGGAATATATGGTCCTGCAAGGGAAGAGTGGGCTCAATATGGTATGCCAGCTCAGAAGTAAAAGTACTCAGAAGTAAAAGTACTCAGAAGTAAAAGTACTCAGAAGTAAAATATGTACTTCACGTTAGTTTGATTTTTTTCATCCAGCTTTACTCCAATTTTTAAGTAAAGCTGGATATTTCATACATGCAAATCTCTATTTAACCTAAATCTCTATTTAACTGCTGATTCCATTTCCATCTGAATATTTCTGTCATATTCTTCTTTGAAAGATTCAACAGACTTAAAGATAGCCGAAGCAATATTTTTTTGTCCTGCTTTACTTGCAAGGTAGGCTTCATCGTTTTTATTCGAAATAAAACCGGTTTCAACCAAAACACTAGGCATAGATGCACCTACAAGGACATAGAAGCCTGCCTGTTTAATACCATTGGATTCAAGGGAGCAGTTAGTAGTAAAATTTTTATTTAGAATGTCTGAAAACCTTTCCGAATAGCGCATAAAAGATGAGTGCGCCATGCTTACTAGTATGAAATTCTCATCTGTAAGTTTCTGATAATGAGAAGGGTTATCTTCATACTGAATTACACTATTTTCTCTTTCTGCAATTGAAATAGCTTCTTTTGTCCTTCCTGGTTTAAGAAGATAAATTTCAAAGCCATTTGCACTTGTAGGTTTTGAAGGAGTCGAATTGCAATGGATTGATACAAAAAGGTTGCCATTTTTCTCATTTGCTATTTTACCTCTTTTATAGAGCTCCACAAATTTGTCAGATGAGCGTGTATAGACGACTTTTACATCCGGCATGTTATCCTGGATCATCTCTCCGAGCTTCATAGCAATTGCAAGGTTTACATCTTTTTCTTTTACTCCATTTATACCAATTGCACCTGGATCCTTGCCCCCGTGTCCTGCATCAATAACAACAGTCTTTAAGGCCCACTTCTTCATATTATTATTTCCGCTACTACCAGTCTGGCTACTCCTGCTGCTAAGGAGCTTATTATGGATTGTGATCAGCAGGTCATGTCCCGGGCTATCCTGGAAAGTCTCATATGTTGAATAACCATCTTTAAGGTAAAACTCTATCTGTGAATTCGGTGCAATATTCTTTGCCTGTATCTTCTTTACCAGTCCCCTGGCCTCAGAGGAGTTTATCATTTTTTCATCAACCTTTACACCCAGAAGGTTAATATAGAGTATCTTGTTATTTACAGATGCGCTGTATCTTGTAACTCTTTTTTTGCAAAGAAGGCGAATGAGCGTACCGTTTGATTTTGTCTCTATTGTAACCCCTGCAATATCAAATCTGGATAGAGACTTTTTAGCCTCAGCATTATCTGCTACTTTAGCATCATCGACTTTAATATCTTCTGTTGACTTTGCCTCAGATTTTATTTTTACATCTGTCTTATTTTTAGTTTTACTGGCCCCATTACTACTTTTTGATTTACTTTCATTTGATTTACTTTCAATTGTTGGACCTGATGCAACGGGATTCTGTGACAGATCTGTTTTTTTTACAGAAGGAGGACTAATCCTTTTTATAGGCTTTTCCTGATTTGTGTTATTTCCAAGGTTTACTTTTGTCTTTTCCTTTGCAATTTCATCTGATTTAGCTAATACTTCCTTTGAATTTTTTGTGCCTCCAGAAAGGTCAGGTAAAAGGCTATGGCCGGAAGCTTTCGAAAAAATATCGCTGTAGAGGTTAAGCGGCACATACAGGTCATTATGTATTAGTACCGGGGCAATAGGTATCTGGAGGACTTCGGGAATATTATTTATCTTGGATGTATAAACTGCAAATTCATTCTGTGCTGTTAGTTTTAGAATGCCTTTAGCAAACTTGATCTCAAGTTTAGAGTTAGCAGGATTGAAATAGATGGATGCACCAAGCATTTCAGAAAGTTGTCTGCATGAAACAAATCCAACTCCATTTCTGCTTATAGAAGATATATTTTTCAAGTTACCGTCAAGGCTCACTCTTATTTCAGATCTTCTCTGTGCATAAAGTGTAAAAGCAGAGATAAAAAATAATGCAATTAAAAATTTAACTTTCATAAATCAGACCGCAAAAAGACTTTTCCGTAAAAAAAAACAAACTCATCCTAGAAATGGCAGAAGAAATCCTGCCTTTTTCTTATATGCCAAGAATCTTTCTTTAAAGTACTTACCGAGGAGTTTTTCCTCTTCCTGGGCACGCATTACAATAAGTGGGATTTCAAGGAACAGGACTACAGGGAGAGCTGTATAGCTAAGGAGGGCAAGCGAAGCGCCAAGGTCAGAGAGTATCTGTCCAAGATACTGCGGATGGCGGATATACTTATATGGCCCTGTTGTAACTAGCTCATGTTTTTTCAATATGACGATTTCCTGAGAATAGTTTTCACCCAAAGTTCTATAAGCCCATATCTGGAACCATGAGAAAAGATAGAAAAGGACGAGTCCCAGAATTCTCAAAGAAAAAAGGAGTGAAAATTTTCCATAGCCGAGTGTTCCTATCTGGAAAATGGAAAGAATAACAAGCAAGAGAACAACGGCTGCAATATTAGGTGGAAGTTTCTGCAGAAATGTCTTTGGCCTTTCCTTTACGGCAGTAAAAGAAGTCTTAAAACCTTTTTTTGCACCGCCTGCATTAGCGCCTAATGTAGCTAATAAATTTATACCCACGAAAATGTTTATCGGATCCATAATCGCTCTTGCTCAAAATGTGATTATATTCTTGTTCCACAAAAGATATTGCGAATATAGCGAAGTAGGATCTAATTGACAACTTGAAATAAATGATTATTTTACAAATAGAAAACAATTTATTCAAAAGGTTCTTGTGGATATTTTAAGATTGAGGATATTTTAAGATTGAAAAAAGCAAAAGCCCTTTCATGAAAGTTTTTTCATAAAAGGGCTTTTAATTTTATTAAATATCTAATTTTAATCTTCAGGTTTGATTTTCAATTAAAGGCAAAATCTTAATCAAAGGCTAGATCTTAATCGAGTTTCAGCCACAGCATGATCTGATAAGTTATCATACCGAAGGTTGCAGACAGAGGGATTGTAAGAATCCATGCCCAGATAATATTTCTTGCGACCTTCCATCTTACAGCTCTTGTACTCTTTACAGCGCCAACGCCTGCAATTGCGCCAGAGATGGTCTGTGTCGTGCTAACTGGTATTCCTAAGAAAGAGGCGATGAATATTGTTAAACTAGCAGAACTTTCAGCGCTAAAGCCGCCGAAGGGTGTTAGTTTAGTCATTCTCATGCCCAGTGTCTTAATTACCTTCCAACCGCCAAGCATTGTTCCGAGTCCAATAATGCTATAGCTAGTAACTTCAACCCAGTAAGGGGGATGGCCAGCCGGAGTGATTACATTATTTGCGATCAGCACCATAGTAATAAGGCCAATTGTCTTTTGTGCGTCGTTTGAACCATGGCTTAAGCTATACATACCGGCCGAGAGGATCTGTAGCCGCCTGAAGTACCTATCGACTTTCCGGGGGGCCATATCCTTTACGAGCCAGATTGTAATAACAGAGAATAATCCAGCTATTATATAACCAATGACAGGTGAAAGGAAAATAAAAGCAATAACTTTAAGGAATCCTGAAGCCTTAAGAGCTCCAAAGCCTGCCTTCATTATTGCTACTCCGCCCAGTCCGCCAATAAGGCAATGAGAAACACTCAAAGGGATTCCCATATGTGTTGAACCTGCCTCGACTAAAATTGCGCCAATAAGGGCGGCGAGTATTACAGTATTATCAATAATAGAAATATCAATTAAGCCTTTACCAATAGTTGCAGCAACACCAAGGCCGAAGAGGAAAAGAGCCGCGAAGTTAAAGCAAGCTGCCCAGGTAACTGCCTGAAGAGGAGTAAGAACCTTTGTAGCAACGACTGTAGCAATGGAATTTGCGGCATCATGCATTCCATTATAGAAATCAAATATATAGGCCAGTACAATAATTAGTAAGGCCATGACGGGAATGTGAATTCCAAGAAAACTTAATATCATAAATCTCAGTATATAAAGTAAGTTAGATCAACCGTTTTTTAATGTAATTGTAGCGATAACAGAAGCAACTGCCTGGCATTTATCCGTTATATCTTCCAGAATATCGAGAATTTCCTTTTGCCTGAAAAGTTCTATAGCATTTGTCTCTTCTTTGAATAACTTAGTAATTGCTTCCCGGTAGATCTGGTCGGCCTCCTGTTCTAAGTCCTTAACTGTCTTGAGGTTTTCAACAAATTTAACTTTATGATCGACTATAGAAATATAGAGCTCTTTTACCTGCATTCCAGCAATTTGAAGCAATTTGTTTGAAACACTAAGAGGCTGAGTAAGGTTATATACAGTTGCTTTTGTAACAGATGCATTAATAGCATCGCTAACCTGTTCAAGTTTCTTTATAAGTGCATATATGTCTTCGCGGTCAAATGGGGTTAAAAAGCTTTTATTTAATTTTTTAAATACTTTCTGTGAAATTTCGTCACATCTTTTCTCAAGTGATTTAAGTTTTAATGAAATCCCAGACTCATATTTAGCATCACAAAAAAACTCTTTTGCAAGGGAAGTCATCTCGCTGATGGTTTTAATCATCAGACTAAAATCATCGAAATATTTTTCTTCTTTTGGTAGTAATCCTTTAAACATATCCAGCTAATTGATTATTTTTGGTTGCACAAACTTAGGAAAAATTTCCCGATAATAAAACCCGGACCTAAAGAATTAATATTCCGGGGGCGCTGATACTTCTTACAATAGGTCCCAAAAATATTTCCACATATTCTGACTTTTTGAGGAGAAAACAAATGAAAATTGTCTGTACTGCTTTAATTTTAATGTTGGTTTTGCATATTAAAATAAATTCTCAGGAGATAGATGTGCCAATTTTGCCATCACCGCAGGTTATTTCTCACCTAGATGGAAGTTTTAATCTTGCAAAGAAGCTCAAGATCATCACTAAGCAGCCTAAGGTTTCAAAATCTGATTTAAGCTTTACGGCCGGACTAATAAAAACAACGTTAAAAGATTTTAATAAGCTTGATGCCGAGATTATAAAAGAGATCCAAGAGGAAAAAGGGACTTCAGAAAAGGGATCTTCAAGAAAAGAAATATCGGTAAAAGGAGCAATAGTCCTTTCACTACAGGAAGCCCCAAAATCTGAACAGCCAAAGGCCTTACAAACAGAGACAAATGAAGAAGGCTATAAGCTTATCATTTCCAAATCGGGAGTTATAATTAGCTCCATTTCGCCGAAAGGACTCTTATATGGAGCAATGAGTCTAATTCAATTGCTTGAGAAGGCAGAAAGTAATAAGCTTGCAGCCATGGAGATCTCTGACTGGCCGGAGATGAAATTCCGCGGCATTTCAGATGACATCAGCCGGGGACAGGTACCGAACATTGAAAACTTCAAGAAGATAATTCGTTTTATGGCCAGGTACAAGATGAATACCTATATGCCATATCTTGAAGATATGTTAAGATTTGAGAGTTACCCTTCAATTGGAGTAAACCGCGGTGCTTTAACAAAAGAAGAAGTAAAGGAACTTGTAGGCTATGCAGCAAAATATTATATAGATGTAATTCCTGCATTTCAGACACTTGGTCACTATGAAAATATTCTATCGCAGGAAGAATTCCTAAAATATGCCGAATTCCCTGGAGCTGCCTCGCTTTGTGTTTCCAATGATTCGACATACAAGTTTCTTGAAGGACTTCTTAAGGAAGTATGCGAAATGTTCCCATCAGAATACTTTAACATGGGTGCAGATGAAAGCTATGATGTTGGACTTGGTAAAAGTAAGTATCTTGTTGATAAGTCCTCGCTTGCCATGGTTCATCTTGAGCATTATAAGAAAGTATATGATATATTAAAGAAATCGGGCAAAAAGGTAATGATGTATGGGGATATACTCCTTCGCCACCCTGAGATCATTAAAGAACTGCCGAAGGATATCACCATCATTGACTGGCATTACAGGGCTGACTATGATTATCCTTCAACAAGAACATTTCAGTCAGAAGGGATTCCATATATAGTTTCCCCGTCTGTCTGGAATTTCACTTCCACTTTCCCGGTTAACATGAATGCAGTGCCAAATATAAAGTACATTACATCCTCAGGCCTTAAATGTGGTTCAATTGGAATGATAAACTCCAACTGGGGAGATTTCGGTGCCGAAACGATAAAGGAGCTCTGCTATTTCGGTTATGCCTGGTCGGCACAATGCGCGTGGAACTTTAAGAAAAGTGACGAGAACATTTTTGCAAAAAGCTTTTTCTATGATTTCTTCGGAATAAACGATATTCGTCTAGCAAGTCTATATGAGACACTTAATTCGACGCTAAATCAGGTAACATGGCATGAATTCTGGCGCCATCCGCTACTGCCACAAAAAGAGCCGGCATGGTGGGAAGGTAAAATTTCTCCTGTTGTAAAGATGAGCTGGATGGAAACCACACTTCCCAAAGCTGAAGCAGATATAAAGGATCTTCAGATCTCTGTAAAGAAGAACAAGGATCACTTTGACGTTCTTAAGCTTGTCGTTGATTTAAGCAATTTCTACAGGGCCAAACTTCTAAGCCAGTCTCTTCTTAGTAATAAGATAGCAGACCTTTATGCTACAAAGGAAAAGATGGGATCAGCAGCCGTTAGTAGTGCATCTGGAGATGAGAATGATGAAAAATTTGCCCTTGCCTTAATAGACCGCAATATTTCTTCACTTACAGCACTAAAGGAAGAATACAGAAATACGTGGCTAAAATATTACAAGAAAGACAATCTACAGATGATTGAGGATAAATTTGACAGGCTGGCAGAATATTTCAGGGAAACAAAGCAGCAGCTTAGCCGCGGAAAACTCGAACCAGCTATGATCAAAAGCGACTGGATATACTGCAAGATAAACGATACGACATTTGCAAAGTCGGCAAGATTCACAAAGAGTTTTTCTATAGGTGCAAACCCCCAATCGGCTTTTATTCAGTTCTTAGGTGATACGCATGCAAAGCTATATATTAACGATCAGTATGTTGACCAGGTCTTTGAAAAGCGTTCACTCTCACTGTGGACAGAATACAAAAGGATCAAATTCTTAGATATTACAAAGTATTTAAAGAAGGGAGAGAACACGATAAGAGTAGATGTAGAAAACTACCTGCAAAAAGGATTTGCCGGATTTAATTTGATTGCTGATATTAAGACAAACGGCGAATCTATTCAGCTCTTAAGTGACACATCCTGGACAGCGCAGAATACTTCAGAGGTGGGAAACAGTACTTTGACGCAGGCTATAAAAAGAGACTATCAGTTCATCGTCACTGCACCTAACTTTGAAACAAAGCGTACAAGCTGGATTGAAAGGTAATGAAGCTTAAAGGAAAATTTAACTGCCCCCAAAAAGTTGAGGAAGAAAATTGAGATTAACAGCAGGACGAAGTTTTCAGGGATAAAGTTTTCAGGGATAAAGTTTTCAGGGATAAAGTGATTTTAGTAAGTTAAAAGTAGTTTATTTTAAGTTAAAGAAATAAAAATTTTGAGGCAAAATGGTATCGCTTAAAAACAAAATAGTATTTATTACAGGTGCAACTTCTGGCATAGGGAAAAACTGTGCAATAGAATTTGCCCGTGAAGGAGCTAACCTTATTCTTTGTTCAAGAAGGGTCGAGCTTTTGAATGCTTTTTCTGAAGAGCTCATCAAAGAATTCGGCATTAAAGTTTATTCATTTCAGCTTGATGTAAGAGATGAAGAGGCGGTTAACTCTGCAGTTAAAGCTTTTCCAGAAGAATGGAAGAGTATAGATATTCTTATTAATAATGCTGGTCTAGCCCGCGGATTTGCAAAGCTTTATGAAGATGACACTCAGAACTGGAATGAGATGATAGACACAAATGTAAAAGGATTATTATATGTAACCAGGGCTGTTGTTCCGGCTATGGCTAAAAGGAATAACGGACATATAATTAACATTGGCTCTATTGCAGGTCATGAAGCTTATCCGAACGGTGGAGCTTACTGTGCTACAAAACATGCCGTAGATGCTATAACAAAGTCACTTAGGATGGATCTTGCAGATAAAAATATAAGAGTAAGCACAATAGATCCTGGGCTTGTAGAGACAAATTTCAGTGTTATAAGATTTCATGGTGATGAGGACAGGGCCAAGAATGTTTATAAAGGCATTACACCTCTTTCGGGCAAGGATATTGCAGAGACAATAGTATTTATTGCAACCCGTCCGGCGCATGTAAACCTGGCACAGATAGTAATATTCCCAACGCACCAGGCCTCATCTACAATTGTACACAGAGAAGACTTATAGTAGTTATGCCTATAAATAAGAGAAATCCCTTTTCCCAAACACTGTTTTTTTACAGATATTTTGCGTGGGAAAAGGGCATCTCTTTTTTTTCATGCTATAAAATTAAGCCTAATCAGAATAAAAAAGAACATCAAGAACTTATAATAAAGGCAGCTTCATTTTACAAAAAGTAACTTACATCTCCAGACCCTTCGCGTATAATCTCGGGAGTTTCATTGCTAAGGTCAACAATACTAGAAGGTTCTCCCTGGAGATTTCCGCATGAGAGCATCAGATCGACCTGCATATTAAATATAGATTTCATCTCCTGCGGGTCATACATTACCTCTCCCTTGCGGTTTGTGACGCTAGTACTAATTATAGGGTTACCTAATTCCCGGGCCAAAGTAAGAGCAATTGTATGATTAGGGATCCTAATACCTACGGTTTGTCTTTTTGACCAAAGTTTTTTCGGAACCTCTCTTGCTGCTGGAAGGATAAAGGTATAAGGGCCAGGGAGAAGGTGCTTCATTGTCTTGTAGGCATAGTCGGATACTTTTGCATATTTGGCTATATCCTTCAGATCCGGGCAAACAAAACTTAAAAGTTTTGTACCGGCGTCCTGTTTAATCGCAAAAACCCTATCTAAAGCTTGTTTATTGAAAATATCACAACCTATCCCGTAGACTGTATCTGTAGGATAGATAATAACGCCGCCATTTTTCAGCACTTCTACTGCCTTATTAATATACCTCATCTGAGGATTTTCGGGATGGAGTTCATAAAATTCCATACTAAGCTCCTGTTTTGGAAATTATTAAGTTTGCATAAAACATAGATTCGGACAAGAATATGTAGATGGGAAACTCTCGAATGAAATTAAAAAGGAAATCCGCTTTAGTAGATCAGGACTCATTGGATTCTTTCTAAATTTGAAATGTTTATTAAATCTAACTTCTAAGATACAACTCCTCGTGAATTTGTCAACTAAATTCTTTTGCTCCATAATTACTGTTTTTTAATTTCTAAAAAGAAAGATAACTTATGAAAAAAGGTGACTTATGAAATAAGATACAACTTTCAGCAATGAAAAAACAAGAAAGGGAAAAGAAATAAGGGGAAATAAGAATAATTTTCTTAATTTTTAGCTGAGAAATTTGCTTGGATATTATGGCTAAAAGAGCAATGAAAGATACAAATGGAAGAATAGTTAGAAGGATCTCCCGCCAGGTAGTACTGCTTGGTCTGGTAAGCCTTTTTACAGATATAGCAAGCGAGATGCTTTATCCTGTTACGCCTATCTTTCTTACTGCAATAGGGACCTCAATGGCTTTAATAGGCTTAATAGAAGGACTTGCAGAACTTACTGCGGGGTTATTAAAAGGTTATTTTGGTACAATATCAGACAAGACAGGCAAAAGATCTCTCTTTGTAGTAATAGGCTATGGCGTATCTGCCATCGTAAAGCCTTTACCCGGAATAATTGCAAGCCTTCCTGTGGTACTTTTTTCAAGGATTACCGATAGGATAGGCAAGGGGATACGTACAGCTCCCCGGGATGCTTTGCTGGCCGGATATTCTGAAGGCAATACAGGAGCAGTCTTTGGTTTCCACAGGGCTATGGATACACTGGGAGCAGCATTAGGGCCAGTTGCTTCGCTTGTACTTTTAGCTGTTTTCCCTCAAAAATATGCTTTGATATTCATACTTGCCTTTATTCCTTCTTTAATAGCAGTTGCCTTTACACTTACTATAAAGGATAAGGCGGGTATAAAGGCCCCCAAAAGAGAAAAGCATTATCTGGATTTCTGGAAATCTTCTCCCTTAAGCTACAAGATACTGCTAACTTTAATCACAATTTTTTCATTTGTAAACAGCAGTGATGTATTTCTTATACTAAGATCAAAATCAGCCTTTAAGTCGGACATACTTGCAATAAGCGGCTATATATTTTACAACCTTATCTATGCGGCAGCATCCTATCCCATAGGAATTATTTCAGACAGGTTTGGCAAAAAGAGAGTATTCATTTCAGGGCTATTAATATTTTCTCTTGTTTATCTTGGATTTGCTTTATCAGGAAACCTAAAAGTGATCTGGGGACTTTTTGCCCTATATGGAATTTATGCAGCTTCTACAGAAGGTGTTGCAAAGGCCTGGGTCTCAGATCTAATAAAAAATGAGTTCCGTGGAACTGCAATTGGGCTACTTACCATGCTTTCCAGCCTTGCAATAATGGCAGGATCTATCTTAACTGGATATATATGGGATAGTTTAGGAGGGGCATTCATTCCTTTTCTGATCAGTTCTGTAGTAAGTTTTCTTGTAGCACTCATACTTATGGTAATAAAATTATAGTTTGATTAAACCTTTCAAAAATGTATAAGATAAAATAGGTCCGATGAGTGTTTTTTTTAAGAATAAGTAAAAAAGCTAACTTTTAGACGTTTTTATTTTTACCCCTTTTTATAATTCTTTCATTTACTTATTTTAAGTAGAGCCACAAAGAGTAGCCGTTTTCTGAAAATTGCATATAAAAATTTAACTCCTGGAAATATGAAAAATTTTATAATTTTTATTTCTATCATACTTGTTATTTATGGCTTAATAAACTTTTATATTTTTATAAGAGGCTGGCAGGCCATTCCAAGGGATTCTTCATTAAGGACATATTATCTGATCATATTTCTTGTTCTTTCCATTTCATATATTGCAGGCAGGGCACTGGAGAAGAACTACATCTCCCCACTAAGCAGCAGCCTTATCTGGATGGGGTCATTCTGGCTTGGGATGATGGTTTATTTCCTCTTAGGAGTAATTGTTCTGGATATTCTGAGGCTTATAAATCATTTTACTGGAATATTTCCAGATGCTATGGAAAGAGACTGGCAAAAAACGAAATTCATTACAGCTATTGTACTTACTGGCATAGTAATAATTACTGTAATTGCCGGCAGGATCAATGCTATTACGCCTAGAATATATAAGATGAATATTCGGGTTAAAAAGCATGTGGATTCGCTAAAGACACTAAATATTGTTGCTGCCTCTGACATTCATCTTGGGACAGTCATAGGCAATGGAAGGCTGCTTTATCTGGTAAACAAAATTAATTCTATGAATCCTGATATAATACTTCTGCCCGGAGATATAGTTGACGAGGATTTAAGGCCCGTTATAAAACAAAACCTTGGAGAGACACTAAAAAAGCTAAAGGCTAAGTATGGTGTTTATGCAATTACAGGAAACCATGAATTCTATGGTGGAGTTGAAGCTGCAACGCGTTATCTTACAGATCACGGAATTGAGATGCTAAGGGATAAGACAATAAAGATAAACAATTCCATTTATTTAATTGGCCGCGAAGACAGGACGTTAAATCAGGTAAGGAAAAGAAAATCTCTTCAGGAGTTGATGGAAGGTGTAGACAAAAACATGCCTCTAATACTTATGGATCATCAGCCCTTTGAGCTAGATGAGGCAGTACAAAATGGAATTGATCTGCAGATCTCAGGTCATACACACCACGGTCAGCTCTGGCCTTTTAATTTTATCACAAACAGGGTTTATGAAGTCAGCTGGGGATATAAAAAGAAGGGGAACACCAACGTTTATGTTTCAAGTGGATTTGGAGGCTGGGGGCCACCGATAAGGCTAGGAAACCGGCCGGAAATTGTAAATATTAAATTAAGTTTTGAATGACTTTCTCTGCTTTTGTTGATATTGCTGCCACCGCGGCTGCTGTTTTGTGTCAGCTTTTTTAACTTTTTAAATCTGAGGATTTTATATGAATGGTAAGGGAAACGTGATCATTGGTGCTTCCAGTGCTTTAAGCCGGTCAATTGCAAAAGTTTTAGCTGAACAGAATGAGCCTGTACGCGCTTTAATTAGGAATAAACAAAAAGCACTAAAGCTTTATTCAGATCTTCCCAATGTTGAGCTAATAGAAGGAGATGCATATAATCCTTCAGATGTTGAAAATGCGCTTAAGGATTCATCAATGCTCTACTACTGCGTGAATGTTCCATACCCACAATGGAAAAAAGAGGTAAGGGAGTTACTTTCTGTCTCGATAAGTGCGGCTCTGAAACATAAGGCAAAGCTAGTATTTCCGGGTAATGTATACGTTTATGGCCATGCAAAGTCGAATCCTGTAAAAGAGAACCATCCTTTTACAGCCCACACAAGAAAGGGCAAGATACGCATTGAAATGGAGCAAATGCTCTCGGATGCTGCAGTAAAATCGGGCCTTAAGTACACAATTGTCAGGATGCCTGACTTTTATGGGCCTTATGTCATCAATGGTTTTTCCGAGAAGATATTTGTTAATGCCTTAAGGGGAGAAAAGCTGCAGTGGGTAGGAGATCTTGATATACCGATCGAGTTTATTTTTATAGAAGATGCCGGAAAAGCAATGGTTTTAGCAGGAAGTTCAGAAAAGAGCAATGGCAGGATGTTTAACGTTCCTGGGGCAAATATTACGACAGCAAGAGCCTTTTTGCATGAAGTAATGTGTCAAAGTAAGAAGGGCTCAAAAATAGCCACAATAAACTTTAGGTTTATCATAGCCTTTGCCGGGCTATTTAATTCAATTATAAGAGAATTCAGAGAAATGATGTACTTAAAGCAAGAGACATTTCTTTTAGATGGGGCGCTTTTTAAGACAACATTTGGCACAATACCAGCAACTCCATACAGAGATGGAATTAAAAAGACTCTTCAATGGGCAAAGGAATTTCTTCAGGAAGGTCCTCCTGTAGAGGTAAGATAATACTGCAAATATAAATCCATTGCATGCTAAGCAAATTTTCCAAATATTTTTAGTATAGCATGAAAAATGCAGGCATCAAGTTGTAATGGATCAGAAGAGGTAGTATTATGAGATATTTATTTATTTTTATTATGATTTTTTCGTTTTCCTTAATAGCGCAGGAAGACTCACTAGACAAGATTGAGCTTAAAAACAATAAAATAATTACCGGCCAGGTAGTTAAGATCACCTCAAATACAGTCGAATTCCGTGAGGCCCTGACAAAACTTCTTTATGAATATCAGAAAACTGAGATAAAGAGCCTGACACTTTCAAATGGTACTGTACTTTCATTTAATACACCAGCCGAGCAGGGAAATGTAACCGGATCGATGCAGAACAATAATAGTCAAACTCAAGGTACAAATACACAAACAAGCGGGACACAGAACCAAAATCCATCATCATCACAGCAACAAACAGGCAGCAGCACTACTACAACTAACAGCGGGGCACAAAAAACTAATACAGACAACAAGCAATCACAGCAGACTAGTAACCAGCAAACTGGAAATGAGCAGCAGCAGCAACATGGATTAAGTACAACAGCTCTAATTTTACTTGGAGCATCAGGTATGATAGTACTTCTACTTATTGGTAAAGCAATCTTTTAGAGCAAAGCAATTTTCAGAGCATAATTTTTTTAGATTGCAGGGAAACCGATAGTTACCTGAATATTTTGGGAAGAATAAGTGAGATCAGAAAGATAATTATTGCAGCCCCGTAGAAAATGTAACCTACTTGCTGGTCATAATCCAATATTCCAATCTGGGATAGAAGATAGGTCCAGTCATGAAAGACTTTACTTCCGCCCAGAAGTTTGAGTTTATGTGCTCTTGCATCTGCAGCATAAACGCTAATGTTGATCAGGTTCTGTCCAAGCCACAACAAAGATACCTGAACGCCTGTTTTATACTGGTTTTTCAGGAAAAACAGCGCGATTCCCAAAGGCAGAATTATTTGCATCAAAGTTCCACCGGCTGCATGTATAAACCTTCCGAAGATCATAAAGAAAATATGTCCGGCCTCGTGAATCACAAGATCCGCATTATCTATAAACCCATAATGCCCCCTGTTTAAGACCCAATAGATCATAAGCGGAAGCATAAGGATTGAAGGAAGCCAGTGTTTTACTTCATCCCAAACTGAGTATTCTTTTAACTGAAGGTCATTTGTTGCCATAAAGGGCTTCCTTTTTTTGTTTGCGACATCTTTCACTTAAGATATTCAGGAATAAATAGGCTAATAACATAATGCAAAGTAAGCAAAAGTAAAAAGGAAAAATTAGTTGTTTCAAAAGTCATTTACTTTATGCCCGGAAAGGTGCATTATTATGTAGAGACCGAATTTTGAAGAAAGGATTTTTAAGAAAAAGTTTCGAAAACAAAGTTTTTTGACAATGTGATAATGTAGGCAATGCTTTAATTTCGAGCAAAAGAGGGTTTAATTTCAATGAACTTAAAAAGAGCTATAGTTTCAAAGCGCCAGAATTATATTGATGAATATAAAACGGCAGCTGAAAAGGTTGGGGCCATGCTAAAGCCACTAAGTCAAAGACAGTTAAGCTGGTATCCATCGCCTGGAGTATGGTCAGTAGCACAGTGCATCAGTCACCTGATAGTCTCTGGCAATGAATACAAATACCAGATTGAAGAGGCCATAAAAAAGGCAAGTCAGGAAAGGTTCGTACGCGAAGATCCCCTGCGTTATAGTCTTGTAGGAAAGTTGTTCATCAATATGATAGAACCTCCCGTAAAACGGAAGATAAAGACACAAAAATTCCTGGATCCTGCAATAATCAACCAGAAGAACAGGCTAATAGAGGAATTTTCAGAAATAAATGAGGAACTTATATCTGCGGTTCAGAGTTCGGAAAATCTGGATATATCCAGAATAAAGGTAGTTTTACCAGTTTCAAAGCTTTTAAGGTTTAAGCTTACCGATGCCTTTGCATTTATTGCAGCACATGAAAGGCGGCATATTTGGCAGGCTGAGAATGTAATAAAGTCCGAAGGATTTCCAAAGGCATAAACTTTTTATTGCTTATGTTTATGATTGTCTTTTTCTTATCTTTAGTTCAGGAATTTTAACTTTCTCAGAAACTTTAACTTACTTTAAGGTATCTATGGGTCAGAATACAGAACCGGCCAAAGATAAAGAGTTAAACCTTGCTTCAACTGAGAGCGAAAAAGAAATCCTTCGAAGCATAAAAAACTTCTTCTATGCCAAAAGCATACTTATTGCCGGAGCATCAACAAAAGAAAAGAGCATAGGTTATGAGCTCTTAAAATGCATACTTTCCCACAATTACACAGGCAAACTTTATCCTGTAAATCCAAAGGCAGATAAGATACTTGGACTAAAGTGCTATAGCTCAGTTGAAGCAGTAGAAGATGAAATCGATCTTGCTATTGTACTTGTTCCCAAGGCATGTGCCGAAGAGACAATTGAGAGTCTGCTTAAGAAAGGAATAAAATCAATTATACTCATTACGGCCGGTTTTAAGGAAATTGGCAAGGAAGGAGAGTTAATTGAAAAAAGGATACTAAAGAAGGTAAAAAGTTCCGGAGCCAGACTAGTGGGGCCAAACTGCATGGGAATAATAAATACGCTTTCGGATATAAAGCTAAATGCAACCTTTGTAGCCGAAAAACCTGCCGAAGGGGCAACCGGATTTTTATCACAAAGTGGAGCTCTAGGGGCGGCAGTCTTAAACTCACTGCGCGAGACAGACATAAGATTTGCTCACTTTATTAGTGTTGGCAACAAAGCCGATGTAAACGAAAATGACATTCTGGAATTCTGGCAAAAAGATGATAATATACGCATTCTTACTTTTTATCTTGAAAGTTTCTCAGATGGTATGTCATTCATCAAGCCTTTTATAAAAGGCGAGCTAACAAAGCCTGTTATAGTATTAAAAGCCGGCAGAACTGCAGGGGGAATGAAAGCTGCTTCATCTCACACTGGAGCTCTTGGAAGCCGTGATAAGGTTGTCGATGCCCTGCTAGATCAGTTTGGAATAGTAAGGGTCAACAATCTTAACGAAATGTTCAATACAGCAAAGGGATTTGAAAGTTTCCCATTGCCCGAAGGCAACAAAGTTGCAGTAATAACCAATGCCGGGGGACCGGCAATACTTGCTGTTGACGCACTCGAAAAGGAAAACCTTATACTTGCTTCTTTTAGCGGCAAAACAAAAGAGAGACTAAGACAAGTAGTTCATCCTGAAGGGAGTGTAGAAAATCCTGTAGATCTATTACCCGGAGGCAGTGCCGAGGTATACAAGGCTGTTAATGAAATAGTAGCCGGTGATGAGGGTGTCGATGCAATAATATCGATATTTGTTGAGCCTGTAATGGTCCAGCCTTTTAATGTTGTAGAAGCTGTTTCTGAAATAAAGACTCACAAACCAATTTTCCAGGTTTATATGCCGCTGCCTGAATTCTGGGATTATTACAGAAAGCAATCGCTTAGCAAAAAACCTGTATTTAAAAACCCAGAGGACCCGGCAGAAGTTATTTCCAATATGCTCTTCTTTAGGCATAGGCAGCACAGACTGCAAAAGTCAACTAAGACAAGACTTGGGCATGAGTCACTTTTCTTACTTCCCGATAAAGACAATTTCAGCTATACTTCTATTGGAATGCTTCAGCCAAATGAAGTAAAGACAGTTACAGAAGCCTACCAAATTCCGATGGTAAAAAGTATGCTTTTAGAAGAAGAAGATCTTATTACTTTGCCTGAAGAAGCTTTTCCTGTAGTACTTAAGGGCATAAGTCGCCAGGTCATACACAAATCCGAATTTAATGCCGTAAGACTAAATATAAAGACCCGGGAAGAGCTCCTGGAGGCCTCCTCTATAATGAAGACTGACTTCTGCAGGCATGGCTTCAGTATAGAATCATATATGATACAGCCTTACATAAAAGTAAAGCACGAAGTACTCTTAGGGGGTTACCGCGACCCTTCGTTTGGTCCAATTGTAATGTTTGGCACAGGTGGTAAATATGTCGAAGTATATAACGATACGGTTATAAAATCTGCTTTCCTTTCCGAGGCAGATGTAAACGAGATGATAAATAAGACAAAGATGGGCAAGATACTAAAAGGGATTCGGGGTGAAGAACCGGCAGACATATTAAACCTTCGAAACATAATAAAGAACGCCGCACGGATGATAATAGAAAACAAGCAGATCAAAGAATTTGACATTAATCCCCTTGTAATATCCGAAAATGGCTCTATCTATGCTGTAGATGTGAGAATTCTTATGCAGGCTCCTGTATGAATTCTTCTTGGATGAATTCTTCTGGGGACCGGATTCTGAATTATAATTATTTTTCGTATCTTTGTTAGCATTTTGAGGCACCCGTTAAATGTCTTTCGGGAAAATACAATAAAAAAAAGAGAGAGATACGATAAACAAAAAAACAAAACAACTATTGATTTAGAACAAGGAGTTATTAAATAATGCAGGATAGACAAAAATTACTCGAGACCTTCAGAAACCAATACCCTGACAGAGACTATACTATAATACACGAAGCAACCGAATTTACATCGCTTTGTCCAAAGACCGGGCAGCCGGATTTTGCAACAATTACAGTAGAATACGTACCTGATGAGCTTTGTGTTGAACTGAAATCCCTCAAACTTTACTATCAGTCCTACAGAAACGATGGAATATACTATGAAAGCGTAACAAACAAGATACTTGACGATCTGGTAGAAGTATGCAAGCCCCGTTATATGCACATCACAGCCGAATTTAATATCCGTGGCGGTATTTCTTCGGTCATTGAAGCCGATTACGAAAAAGAAAGAGATGAGACAAATAACTTCTGGGAAGAAGAAGAATAAATACAGTGTTAAGGTGTGTTGCCTGCTTTTTCTTTAGAGCAGGCGACACTTTTAATGCTCTTTTAGGGTATGCTGCCTGCCAAAAGCGGCGAGTATACTTAATAAAAAATCTCAAACATTAATCTTAAACGGAGAAATCATGGCTAAAAGAATAGTCAAGAGATCATGGGCAGAGAACTTCAAAATCAAAGTTGTCGAACCAATTAAAATGACCACCCGCGAGTACAGGGAGAAAGTCGCAAAAGAAACAGGCTACAATACCTTCCTCTTAAAATCTGAAGATGTTTATATCGATCTACTTACAGATAGCGGTACTAATGCTATGAGTGACAATCAATGGGCCGGCATGATGATAGGTGACGAAGCTTATGCAGGGAGCAGAAACTTCTATCATTTATGGGATAATGTTAAGAAGTATTATGGGATTCCATACTTTGTACCTACGCATCAGGGAAGGGCAGCAGAGCACCTGGTTTCAAAGATACTGATTAAGCCCGGCGATTTTGTACCTGGAAATATGTATTTTACAACCACAAGGCTCCATCAGGAACTTGCAGGTGCAACATTTGTTGATGTGATCATAGATGAAGCTCATGACCCGGCAAATCTTCATCCGTTTAAGGGAAATATTGATCTTGGGAAATTAGATAAGCTGGTAAAAGAAGTTGGTGCAAAAAAGATCCCTTATATCAGTTTTGCTGCTCCGGTAAATATGGCTGGCGGCCAGCCAGTTTCAATGGCTAATATAAAAGAAGTAGAAAAATTCTGTCAGAAGCACGGTATTAAGATGTGGCTAGATGCTACACGTGCCGTTGAAAATGCCTACTTCATAAAGATGAGAGAAAAGGGCTATGCGCAGAAGACAATCGCACAGATATTAAAGGAGATGTGCTCTCACTTTGAGGGTATTTGGGTCAGTGCCAAGAAGGATCTTATGGTCAACATAGGTGGTATACTGGCTACAAGAAATAAAAGAGTTTTTGAAGAAGCCAGGAACCTTGTGGTAGTCTATGAGGGTTTGCATACTTACGGCGGACTTGCAGGAAGAGACATGGAGGCAATGGCTCGTGGTATTGAGGAAATGGTTGATTTTGATACAATAAAAGCAAGGATTGGACAGGTTGAGTATTTTGGGAAGAGGCTAATGGAATACAAAGTACCGATCGTTCAGCCAATTGGAGGTCATGCCATATTCTTAGATGCAAAGAAATTCTTACCACATTTAAAACAGATAGAATTTCCTGCACAGACATTGGCAAATGAGATCTATATTGATTCAGGTGTACGTGGGATGGAGCGTGGTATCGTATCAGCCGGAAGGAATCCAAAGACAGGTGAGCATAATATGCCAAAGCTTGAACTTGTAAGGCTGACATTCCCTAGAAGAGTTTATACACAGGCTCATATTGACGTTGCTACAGAATCTGTAGTTGCCGTTTTTGATGAGAGGAAGAAAATCAAAGGTCTTAAGATGGTTTATGAGCCAAAGTACCTGAGATTTTTCCAGGCAAGATTTGACAAATTAAAATAACAATAATATTTATGAGCGGGCAATTTATCCATTGCCCGCTTTTATCATTCGAGTTTGTTTACTATGATTGATACGGCAGAAATAAAAAAAGAATTTTTAAGCAATAGAGAGAAATTATTTAAGAATCCTCAGCTGCATAAGGATGCATTCAAGTTTTGTGTGGCCTATAGTCTTCTTGTAGAAGAAAATATACTACGGATTTCGGGAATGGGGAAATTAAACTTTGCCCTGGCCTCAGCCGGTAGTTTTTCCAGGCGAGAACTCTCACCTTACTCAGATATAGATCTAATGTTCATTGTTAAGGATGTAGAAGAAAATCAAAGCGAAATTGAGAATTTCGTACGTATGCTCTGGGACTGCGGCATTGAAGTATCGCATACAGTAAGGGATTTCTTTGACATTGAGAAATTTCTTAATAAAGATCTTCATGCTTTCACACAATTTTTCGAGACAAGATTTCTTCTTGGTTCAGAGAGAGTATACCAGGAATGGAATGATACAATATTCTCTTCTATAAAGAATACAAATGTCGAAGAAGTTATCTACGACTTCTTTGCAGATATTCAGTCGCGCTATGCAAAATACGGAAGGTCGGCCAAAACGCTGGAACCAAATGTCAAGTTCTCAGCCGGGGGGCTAAGAGATCTTCATGCCGTTGAGTGGATGTATTCTCTAAAGAACAAGACGCTACTTACAGAGCAGGCAGAAGTAACGCAGGCAGAGAGTTTTATAAACCGACTACGAAAAGAGGGCCTCTGCAGCCTAACCGAATGCAAGAGCGTCCTTGAAAGCTACAAGTTTATACTTAACATCCGAAACATACTACATCTTATAAGCAAGCAAAGGAACGACCGACTTGAATTCAACTCACAACAAAAAATAGCACGATTCTTTAATTATAAAAAAGGCTCATCGCTTCAGGATTTTATGAAGCAGTACTTCAAGGCCTCCAACACAATAAACAGATTTTCAAAGACAATGGTAAGGCGTTTCGATGAAGAGATAACCCATCCTTTATCTGAATTTCTCGCAATGAACCTCGATGATGATTTTATACTAAAAGGCAATACGCTCTCGACCACAAAAAAAGACCTATTGACATTATCAGATATATTGCGTGCATTTTATTATCGCGGACTCTACAGTGCCCGGTTTGATGAGGGACTGCGCTCGCTTACAATTGAAAGCATAAGTCATTTAGAAAACTCAGAATATTCAGCCTCAAACCATCAAAAATCATCTGCATTTTTCAGGGAAATACTCAGGTTAAACAGAAACGTAGGCGAAACACTCGTTAATATGAATGAACTTGGTGTACTTCATCTTCTATTGCCCGAATTCCGTGACCTCGTGGGATTTTTCCAGGCGGGAGTATACCACAACTATACTGCAGATGAGCATACACTTGTAGCAATTACAAATGTTGAAAATCTTTATGGAAAGGAAAATGAGCTGGGAAGGCTTTATACAAGCCTAAAAGAAAAGGAAATACTTTACTTGGCAATCATGTTCCATGATATAGCAAAGCCAATAAGTGTTTCTGGCCATGAAATAATTGGAGCCGAGATAGCCTCTTCGGTAATGTACCGGTTGGGGTATGAGGAAAAAGAAGTAAGTCAGGTAAGCTTCCTTGTTCAAAACCATCTGGTAATGGAACAGATAGCATTCAGAAGGAACCTAAGTGATCCGGAGACGCTGAATAATTTTACATCAAGGTTTTCATCTGTCAAGGAGTTGGATCTTTTATATCTGCTTACCTATGCCGACCTTTCGGCTGTAAATCCAGTAGTATGGACAGAATGGAAGAGTGATCTACTTGCCGAGCTCTACAGAAAATCAAGAGCAATGCTAGTTGATCAGATAACAGGAGAAGAGCTTTTATTTTCAAGTGTGATCAACTTTCCTCAAAAAAGCCTTGAAAATTCCGATAGTTCAGTACAGGAGCATATTGATTCAATAGATGATATAAGCTATACACAGCACTTTACAGAAGAAGAGATAATGCAGCATCTAAAAGAAATTGAGAAGGGCCTTGTTATCTCTGTTTTCTTTAAAGAGCTGAATGTTTTTACAAACATAACAATAATTGCAAAGGACAGTCCGTCGCTTCTTTCTAAGCTCTGCGGGGTGCTCTCGGTAAATGACCTTAACATACACGATGCAAGAATATTTACAAGAAAAGACGGAATTGTAATAGATAGTTTTAATGTAACTGATTTTAGGACGCACAAGAAAGTTGATACGGAAAGATATGAGAAGATTGAAAATGACCTGAAAGCCGTAATGGAAGGAAGTTTCCAGTTGGTTCAGGAATTCAGAAGGATGAAGTCGAAGTGGTGGCGCATTGAAAACAAATTTTTCAAGCGGACAGGTAAAGTTAAGATTGCATTTGAAGAACACGATAAATATACAATACTCGATGTTTTCTCACCTGACAGGTTAGGCCTGCTTTATCAGATCACCAGAAAGCTCTCTGAACTTGGGCTCTCTATCTATCTTGCAAAAATATCGACCAAGGCTGATGATGTTGTAGACTCGTTCTACCTTTTAGACAGAAACAACAAGAAGGTATCTCAGAACGACTATGAATTCATAAAGTCTGAGCTTACTACTGCCATTGAACAAATACTTTGATATTTTTGGGTGTTGCCTTCTCTATTGAGCATTTTTCTCTATCTTTACCGAAGGATGGCAAAGCTGTAGAGTTTAATGTTTCATAGAGTTTAATGTTTCGCAGTGTTTAATGTTTTGTAGTATTTTATGGTTTGTAGTGGTAATTAAAACAAAAAAGAGTTTTGAATGTTCTGAGTCTTGAAGTGTTAAATTGTAATTAGAGAACACACATAAGGCCAGAAAATATTTTCTAGGGAATAGAATATGAATTTTATGGAAAAGGAAAAACCGATAGGAGTCTTTGATTCAGGTATCGGAGGATTGACGGTTGTAAAAAGAGTTGCTTCGATTTTGCCAACAGAGAACATAGTTTATTTCGGAGATACCGCCCGCGTTCCTTACGGGGGCAAGTCAAATACAACTGTAGTTGAATATTCAATGCAGGATGCAAAATTCCTGATGAGCAAAAATGTAAAGGTGATCGTTGTGGCCTGTAACACTGCTTCCTCGGTTGCTTTAGATGACCTCAGAAAGGCTTTTAATGTACCGGTAATCGGCATGATAGAACCAGGAGCAGACTTCGCGCTGAAGCATACTGTAACTGGAAGAATAGGAGTAATAGGAACAAATACAACAATAAATAACCATGCATATCTTAAGGCCATAAAAAAATTAAACCCTGATGTAGAAGTATTTGAAAAGGCATGCCCGTTATTTGTTCCTCTTGCCGAGGAGGGCTGGATAGAGAGCAAGGCTACTTATCTTATTGCAGAAGAATATCTAAAGGAATTAAAAGACCTTAATATTGATACACTTGTACTGGGCTGCACGCATTATCCGATTTTGGCAAAAGTAATCCAAGAGGTTATGGGCGAGGGTGTAAAGCTTATTGATTCAGGTATTGCAGCTGCATCTATTGTAAAGACAGAACTTGAAAGGATAGGATTCTGTACAAATTCCTTTTCTCCGGGCATACAGGATTTCTATATAAGTGATATTCCACAAAAATTTAAAGAGATAGCCGACATTTTTATGGGAAAACCTTTAGAGTTCATAAGAAAAGTTGATATAGAAAAGCTGATATCATTATAAGGCTAATAAAACTGAAACATAATTGCCATTAGATCAAAAAAAAAAAAGCGAGACCTTATAGGTTCCGCTTTTTTTTTAATGTAAAGTCACCTTTTTTTTGTAGTTACTATTTTTGTAATTACTTTTTCTGTAAAAAAATTTTAGCCATAAGTAAACCGCTCAGGCTTTTAGCATCAACAAGCTCTCCGCTTGAGATCTTTTCATTTATTTCTTCGGGTGTAAACTCATGGATTTCCATTCCATATTCACCTTCTTCCCTGTTATGGTTACCAGCAACAAGGTCTTTTGCCAGATAGATATGAAGGACTTCTGTGCAGAAGCCAGGTGTAGTGTAGATTGCTCCAAGTTTTACAATATTTTTTGATTTATAACCTGTTTCCTCTTCAAGTTCTCTTGCTGCACATACGAAAGGGTCTTCACCTTTTTCAAGTTTTCCAGCCGGAAGCTCAAGAAGAACCTTCTGTATTGGGTAGCGAAATTGTTTTACCATTACAATTTTGCCATCATCCTTAATTGGAACAACCACGGCTCCGCCAGGATGTATAGCAACTTCCCTTATTCCATCATTACCGCTATTATATTTTATCTGATCGACCTTAAGATCAAAAACTTTACCTCTAAAGAGTATTTCACTTTTCTTTACTTCGAAATTCGTCATCGTAATAATTTTCCTGAAAATTTTAGAACTGTCAAAAAATAAATATATAAATTAAAACTGCCGGCATCCTTACTTAAGAAAACTTTTATGAAGTCTTAATAAAGAATGGCGGCAGCAAAAATAAAGACTTTTACCCCCACAGGAATAGATAAAGAAAGAGTAAGGGATCAGTCTTCTTTATCAGACCCTGTAATCTGTGTCATAATATGGGATAATCTCCCTACCTAAATACTTAAGAAGGGCCTCCATAATTCCAAGCTCATCGAAAATATCGAACAACGGTTTTAACTCCCTCAGCTTATCTACAGGAGAGACAAGGTAGACCAAAGCTGCCGAGACAACAGCTTTTCTTTGCCAGGAGACTTTGGAATCGCTTAAATATCTTCCCAAAGCCAGAAGGTCTTTTGCAAAGGATATCTTTTTTCCCATCTTATCCAGTTTTACCCAAAGCTGTTCATTATGAAGTCCTTCTGCTTCATAATCCGGGTCAGTAAAGCTCGTATAAGAAGGAGTTTTCATTTCATGAATGTTTGCCTCATTTGCCATGTTGCTCTTCCCCCTTTTGATGTTGTTTAAACCAATCAAAGACAGTACTCCACCACAGGCGTGCATTCTGTGGTTTTGTTACAAAGTGCGTTTCTGTCGGGAAATAGAGGAACTTGCTTTCTATACCTCTTCTCTGCAGTGAAGTAAAGAGCTGAAAAGCCTGCTCTTCAGGTACGCGGAAATCCATACCTCCGTGGACAACCAGCATAGGTGTCTTGAAGTTCTGCACGAAAAGATGCGGAGACCATTTTCTGTAAAGGTCTCTGTTCTGCCAAGGAGTCCCGCCGTTTTCCCATTCAGGGAACCAGAGTTCCTCGGTTGTTCCATACATGCTCTCGAAGTTAAATACACCGTCATGGCAGACAAGAGCATTAAATCTGTCAGTATGCCCCTCTATCCAGTTTATCATATAGCCGCCATATGAAGCACCTGCGGCAAATGTATTTTTCTTATCAACAAAACTGTACTTATCTAAAACATAATCATAGCCATTCATTAAATCAACATAGGGCTTGCCTCCCCAGTTTTTTGAGATCTCGTCTGTAAACTTCTGACCATATCCCGTACTGCCTCTTGGGTTTGGAGCTACAACGACATAACCCGGAGCTGCAAACATCTGAAGGTTCCACCTGTAGTGAAAATCATCTTCCCAGTGTCCTTGTGGTCCGCCATGAATTAAGAATATCATTGGATATTTTTTTTCTGGGTCAAAGAAAGGAGGCTTAACAACAATGGCCTGAACTTTTTGTCCGCCATCACCTTTATACCAGACCGTGTCAAGTGAACCGAACTGAATTTGATCCAGAAGATCCTTATTAGTTGAAGTAAGCTGCTTTAAGCCGCTGCCATCGTTATTCATAGCAAATATCTCAGTTGGAAGGTCTGTTCTCTGCTCTTTAAAGTAGAGTTTTTTTCCGTCCGGAGAGATCATCATATCATCGTTTATGTGCTCTTTCAGTATAAGATCAATTTTACCTGTAGATAGATTGAGCTTGTAGATTGAAGTATATATTTCATTTACAGCATTGAAGTAAATTGTCTTTGAATCCGGTGACCAGAGGATCTTTGAGACCGAGCGGTCAAAACCATTTGTAAGGTCCTTTGTCTCTCCACTTTTTCTGTCATATAGCATAAGGCGCTGCCTGTCAGCTTCAAAGCCAGCGCGCTGCATTGAGCAGTAAGCTATATACTTACCATCGGGTGAATAAACAGGCTGATTATCGTTTCCTTTGCTTATCGATATTTTCTTATATGGAGTTTTACCGGACTTCTGGATATCGCTAAGCTTTATTAAATAAATATCGTTATTTGTACTAATTGCAAGATCTTTATCTTCATTCATTGTAAAGGCGATTTCACTCCCATCAGGAGAGAAATTATAATCGTTAGCACTACCTAAATCAATTGGGGGGACGTCAGAAGTACTAAAGAGTGTAAGGTCTGAAAATTCCTTTGAATCTGTGTCAAAAATAAAGAGGTGGCTTCTTTTTTCACCGCGCCAGTTATCCCAGTGGCGATACATTAAAGAAGTAAATACTTCAGCTTTAACTTTGCTTGACTTTTTAGCTTCATCTTTCTGCTTCACGCAATCCTGGTCAGGGCATTCAGGATAAACAGAGGAGACAAAGAGCATCTTTTTCCCATCTCGTGAAATTACAATTCCAGAAGCGCCTGTGTATATGCTGCTTAGCTGTTTATCATCCGATCCATCAAGTTTACATATTCTGATCTGATCGTCCATAACGTATGCAATATGTTCTCCATCTGAGAGAAACTTAGGTTCTGTTTCATTACTTTCAGAATTTTTTAGCGCTCTGGCGTTTTTCCCATCAGAATCAACCAGCCAAATATCGCTGTTACCTTTATTATTATCCATACTGTAGGAAGTAACTACATAAGCTATTGTTTTACCATCTGGCGAAAGGTCGGCATCACCAATTCTCTTCATTGCCCATAGGTCATCTGCGCTCAAAGAGTGTTTCTGCTGCGCTGAAATATTAAATGCGGCAAGAAGCATTAACACAGAAGCAAAAAGAAGTTTTTTCATTGTCTCCTCAAAAAATGTTTCCTCTAAAAATTATGATCCTTAATTCTGATGAAGGTAAAAATAGGAAAGAAGTAAAGTAAAAGCCAGTTCAATAAAAAGAAAGCCGGCATTAAAGCCGGCAATATATATAATATATAAGTAGAGGTGATTAATGTTACGTAGGCTTAAACACCCTTAAAAAAGGTAAGTTCCCAAAAATCTTTTGATAATAAATTTGATAACAAAAAAGATGGTCTATTATTTTGCAATATCAATATTATCCAGGACTTCCATTATATTTTTATAACCTTTAAGCTTCAGTTCATCCTCAAAGTTCTCGCTTTCAATAAACCTGTATTCAAACTTTAAGTCATTTAGTTCATCTTTTATCGCCCGCAGTTTAAGGTGCTCTTCCAAAAGTTTCTTTTCTATCGATTTTAGCTGGTCAAAATCAACTCCAGCTACGTTTACAAAAGGAGCCAGAAAGGGAATATGAAAGTCTTTGTTTTCTGGTCCAAGAAAGACAAAAAAATCTTTTCTATGCGAAAAGATAACAGTAAGTCCGAACTGTACAAAGTTGGAATTTCTTTTAAGTACGCTAAAAGAGATCTTTATATCGCCATAATTTGCGCTTAACGACTCTCTTTGGCGCAAAACATCGAAATTTTTCTTTTGAAAATAATCTATATAATCTTCTTCTGTCTTAAGAATGAGTGCCTCATGAAGCGATTTTATCTTTCCCTGGATTTCATATAAGACTTCAGAGTTAAGAGCTAAGAGTTCTTCTATATTTATTTTTTTTGCAGCACTTTTCTGCAAATCGTCAATATTCATATTTATTTTATTGAAACTAAAAAATAGCAATGGTTAAATAAAAAGCAGGCTAATTAAACTTTTGTTATTCAATAGCAAATATAAAAAAACTCAGTAATAATCTGGAAGAGCAGTATAAAATTTATACTTTTCTTAAAAGAGTCAATTTTTCCCATAAGCATAATTTCCG
>JAUZPB010000002.1 GCA_030706145.1 Bacteroidota bacterium | reverse complement strand
TCTCTCTATCGACAGCTAACAACTTAACTTTCCCAGAATCAAATCCCAGAGAGTCCAAAATCTTTAAGAACCTGGGTATTTCACGGCGGCTGTCGCTGCACCAGGTCCCAAGTACAATTGTAATATCGTAATCTCTAATTTCTTCTTTTACACTATCATCGAGTTCTTTACTCTTAACAGTGTAATTATCGTATTCTGAATTAAACCACCAGGAAAAGCTCGTATCGCTCAATGCTTCCCGGTTTATCTGACCAATAAGCATTTGTCTTCCTGATTTTTCATCTTTCATTAGTTTGTATTTGTCACCTGTTTGAGCTTTGGAGACTGTGCTGGAAATAATGAACAACACTATAAGAATAAAAAAAGATCTCAACATTCTTCTTGCCTCCTTTGTTCTTATTGTAGACTTAGAATTTTCTTGCATCTATTCCCCAGAATAACTTCTCTCGAAGAATCTTGAAATAATTGGTAGAAAAAGTATGTACCAGTCTTAGCTTCTTCGAACTTTTATAGACCAAAATATCTACTGGGGGAGTATAACTGTAAACTCTCTGCCCATCACAATTGATCTGGATAGATGTATGCTGCGATTCAACCCTGATTGCTATCTTTTTATTACTTGCAAGTACTAATGGGCGAATTGTAAGACTGTGAGGAGAAATAGGGCTTATTGCTATTACGTCGGCTCCTGGACTGACTATTGGACCACCTGTTGAAAGTGAATAACCTGTTGAACCTGTAGGCGTAGCTAGTATTAAGCCATCGGCTGACATTGTTGTGACATAATGATTATCTACTCTAAGGGACAGTTCGATCATTTTGGGCCAGCCACCTTTGTCTATCACAATATCATTTGCAGCAAACATTATCTTGCCTTCGCATAATGAACACTCTCCCTCAAGTACCATCCTTTCTTCAATAAAATATTGTCCAAGCTTTATTTCTCTTAATGAGGAGTCAATTGTTTTCATATCGAATTCTGCAAGAAAACCTAACTTCCCGAAGTTTACTCCCATTATGGGAATACTTGATTCCCGGGCAAGATAAGCCGTGTGAAGCATTGTGCCATCTCCACCTATAGATGCTACCATATCGCAGCTCTTAAAGATCTCATTGCCTTCCTGAAATTCTGCTTTTCTTATATTCTCAGGTAAATCTTTATGACTATCCTTTAGATTCTTGTTAATTACAAAATCAAAATCATTCTCCCGTAACTTTTCAACAAAGAATTCTACGACTGTAAGTATCTTTTCTTTTGAAATATTAGGAATAATACCAATTCTCATTCTACTTACTCTCGTTTACATATGTGAGCTTTAGCTCTCGAAGGACTTCACTTAGATATTGTTCTTCTCTTTGTGTAAGGTTTCCCTTTGTTTTTAATACAAGCATGTCAAGTATATCTATTGCCATTTTGGCCTGCTCAATATTCTTTTCGAATTTTTCTGTAACTGGGTTCTTTACCTTTCCTAATCCCATTAAAGCCAACTGCTGGTTCTGAAAGATAACCTGCATAAATAGAAGTTCGTTTAGTTCACTCTCGGCCATTTTACACCTATAGATTTTATTCCTAAAATAATAAATTAACTTAACTTATTAAATTTTATTACGGGGAATTTAATAATAAAAAGCATTTTATTGTAAGGTTTGGACACAAAGATTCCTTGAAAGGTTGTCTCTTCTATAGGCAGGTAAGGAAACAGAAAGATATGGTCAAGAAGACAAAAAGTTTTCTTTGAATGCTAAGGCTGAAAGAAAGTACAACAATTATAGCGATACGTCAATGTACCTGCCTTCATTATTACTTGACAGTTCACTTCCAAAAAGTGTGGATATGTGCATTCCAGATCCAGCCGAATATGACTTCTGTACAGAAAGAAAATTACTAGACTTACTTGTAGAAGAGATACTAATAGAAGATTTTGCCTTATTTTCTCCTTCTTCCATCGAAGTATCTTCAATCTTTGGAAGCTGTACTTCATATTTAGGGCTATCAGAATCCTCTGTCGCAATAGGTTGGCGGCTTAACTCTTGTCTTGCCTCAACTTCAGCTTTCATTGCTTCTGATGCTACTTTCATATCTTGCGAGGATGGATCTCCTGGAGCTAATGCTGCTCTTCTTATTTTCTCCATCTTTTCAACTGTAGCTTTGGGATTCCCTGGAATGGGTGATGTGTCTATTTGGACATCTCCGGCAACTGCATAACGCTGGCCGTCAGGGCCAACCTTGTATGTAAAGGATTTTCCCCTGAACAGTTCACCTGCTGCTGCCTGATGAGCAGCTTCATGCATCTGAACTTCCTGATCAACTTTCTTTAGCTCATCTAATGCAGCTTTCTCTTTTTCCGAGTAAGCCTTGGAACTAATTGAGATCGAATCCTGAGCCTGTGCAGCTTTAGTAGAGTCGGAGCCAAGCTTATCCTTTGCTGGGTCAACTGCAGGATACATCGATCCATCAGCTACCTGCATCAGGTCATCACTTAATGTTGATGATATTTTTGAACTAATTGCAGTTATTGACATAATAGCATACCTCCGCTTGTCTTACTATCGGCAAATATTTGTTTTTGTTTAGCCTATTTTAGGATTTTTCGGAGCTTTTTGTTCAATAAGAACAAAATTTTCTGAATTTGGACAAGTTCTGACAATATCTCTCTTAGATTTAATTTTGTAGAATAGTTTTTGCTTTTGAATTGAAAGCTGGAATATTTAACTTTTAGACTTAAAATCAAACTATTTAACCAAAGATAATTGTATAATAATTGTTTTATAAACAGAGAATAATAAAGGGGGTATTCTCCCTAGTCTGGTCATATACTATCGTATGTTAAAACTTAGAACCCTCTTCTTGATCTTATTTTTGCCAATGCTCTGCTTTGCACAAACGATCGAAAAAGTAAATGTGCATGGTAATAGTATCTTTGATACTGAGGATTATCTTAAGTGGATCAATCTGAGTCCAGGTGAAAAGATTTTTCCAGGTATTAAAGATTCTCTAAAGAAAAGAGTTGAACTAAATCTTTCTGAAAGGGGATATTTTTTTTCAAAGGCAGAGACCATTCTAAAGCCTAATCCTAACGATTCTAAAAAAACATCTCTAATTGAACTTAATATTTCTGAAGGGGCCCCTACATATATTAACAGGATTGTTCTTCTTGGCAAAAACCTTTCTGATTCGTTAAAACTTCTCTCCCTTTTTAACTATCAGATTGGGAAAGTATTTAATAAATCCGCTTTGGAGGAAAACTTTTCTCTTATTCTCGACAATTTTGAAGAAAAAGGTTTCCCATTTGCTAAAGTAATTATTAGCTCTTTTGATTTTTACATCGATTCAGTTTCTGGAAAGAATCTGACAACAATTTATCTTAAGATTGACCCTGGTAAATTGACAAAAATAGACAGAATTGAGCTTAAGGGAAATTCCAAGACGAATGATTATGTGATATTGCGCGAAGTTAGAATGAACAATGGTATCTACTACTCTCAAAAGCTTATCGATCAGATCCCAAAGAAATTAGATAAATTAAGATTCTTTGACCCCGTACAAACGCCTTCATTTTATTTTAATTCCAGAGATGAGGGAGTATTACTTATTGAAGTAAAAGAAAAGGAGACTAATAACTTTGATGGAATTATTGGTTATCTTCCTGCAGATAAACAGAATAATGAAAGTGGCTACCTTACAGGACTTGTAAATGTTACTCTAAGAAATATGTTTGGTACTGGGAGGGCAGCTACCATAAAGTGGCAGCAAATTGACAGGCTTTCTCAGGAGCTAGAGCTAAAATATCTTGAACCTTGGGTATTTGGATACCCATTTAATGTTAATCTGGGCCTATTTCAACAAAAGCAAGACTCATCCTACGTGCACAGGCGCCTTGAAGGATCCGTCGAATTTCTTGCAAGCGAAAATGTCTCTGCTTCAGTTGTCTTAGCTTCCGAATCAGTTATTCCTACAGTCTCAGAGACTTCGACTTTTACAGTTTACAATTCGACCATTACAACTTCGGGATTAAATCTTAAAATAGATACGCGAGATGACTATTATGCTCCAAATGATGGAATATACATGCTAAATAGTTACTCTTTTAGCAGAAAAAAAATCAATGGACCTTCGCAGTATTTTACTTCATCAACTAAGCTTAGTACTTCACTTCAGAGATTTTCCTTGGATTTTGGCATATTTAGAAAAGTATTTACTTCCCAGGTATTTGCACTCTCTTTACACGCAAGGGAACTAAGGGGCGATCAGCTTGAGGTAAGTGACCTCTACCGCTTAGGGGGGACAAATTCACTTCGAGGCTATAGGGAAAATCAGTTCCTGGCTAACCGGCTTCTTTGGTCAAATCTTGAATTTCGCCAGCCCTTTACTAGACGCTCTTTTGGATTCATTTTCTTCGATTCTGGTTATTATCTGAGGGATCAGGACCCTGAGAAAAATATTGAACGCTCTTCTGCAATTAAGCTGGGGTATGGACTTGGTCTAAACCTCGAGACAGGTTTTGGAATTCTAAGTGTAAGCTATGCTCTTGCAAAAGGGGACTCTTTCAGTCAGGGTAAGATACATTTCGGGCTTGTTAACGAATTTTAACTTCTTTTTTGAAAATCCTCCTGATGCTTAGGGAACTGATGTATACATAATTAAAAAGTATTTCTGCGCAAAAGTTTAAATATCCATTAGAATTAGGTATTTTTGCTTCTGGGGATATTAAAAGCTTTATAAAATAAAAATAATAGAAAAGTGCCAGCAAAATTAAAATCAGTTATTCAAATAATTCGCCCTGTAAATTTTCTGATTTCCTTCTTATCTATTGTTGTCGCTTGTCTTATTTGTTCAAAAGATCAAAGTGGGTTTAATCCTTTAGTAATACTTTATGCTGCCCTGAGTGGATCGATTATAGCTGCGGCAGGTAATGTTATTAATGATATTTTGGACCTGGAAATTGACCGGATCAACAGGCCTCATAGAGTTTTGCCTTCAGGAAAGATGAGTAAAAAAGAGGCTTATATAATTTATTTAGGACTAAACCTATCTGCAATTTTTCTGGCCGGTCACCTTAGTGGTCCAGCCTTTCTGATTGTTGTTGTTTCCGCTTTTATCGTTTTTTTTTATTCCTTGTCTTTTAAGAAAATGCCCCTCTTTGGGAATATAGTTGTCGCTTTAATGACAGCCTTAACCTTTATTTTTGGAGGCGTTGTTGTTGGAAATTTGGCGGCTGCAATAATTCCTGCGACTTTTGCTTTTATTGTCAACCTTATAAGAGAGATCATAAAGGATATTGAGGATATTGAAGGGGATAGTAGAAACAATGTTATTACGTTTCCGGCTAAATATGGGATAAGTGCGGCAATTACAATAGTAGTTGCTTTGACCAGTATTTTGTTCTTCCTGACTTTTATTCCCTTTGTTTTGAATTATTATAAAATTGAATATTTTGTAATTGTAATGATATCAGTTAATCTTATCTCTGTTTATTTCCTGAAATCACTTCTAAAGGATCAGAGTAAGAAAAACCTTGGGCGCCTAAGTGCTTTGCTTAAAGTTGGTATGGTTTGCGGCTTGCTGGCACTTTACCTAGGATAAAAAGTTTATTTAATAAAGTTTATTTAATTAAGATGAAGAATTTTGATAATTCCTTTTTGGACGAAAAAAAAAGACTTCTTGCTGGCATTGATGAAGCTGGACGCGGGCCGCTTGCCGGTCCGGTTGTTGCCGCCTGTGTCGTCTTTAGTCCTGAAGTTAAAATTGATAAGGTAAATGATTCTAAAAAGCTAAAAGCTTCACTTAGGGAAGAGTTATATGAGGAAATTACTAAGAAAGCTCTTTGCTGGTCTGTTTGCGCAGTTGATCATAATGAGATTGACAGGATTAATATTCTTCAGGCAACTTTAAAGGCCATGAAAAGTTCACTTGTGTCTCTTAGCCTTAAACCCGACATTATAATTATTGACGGAAATAAAAGCTTTTTATCAGATATCCCTACTAGGACAATAATAAAGGGAGATGAAAAATCCTTCGCAATTGCAGCTGCTTCAATTTTGGCTAAAGTTACAAGGGATAGATTGATGATAAAATTATCAAGCGAGTTCCCTTGCTATTTGTGGGATAAAAATAAAGGATATGCAACAAAAGAACACATAGCTGCATTACAAAAGTTTGGACCATCTTGCTATCACAGGAAATCATTCATTAAGAATTTTATAGATTTTTAGGATGAATATTAATACCAGTGAAACCGGAAGACTGGGAGAGGAACTTGCTTGTAGATTCCTTTCTGAAAAAGGTTTTAGAATTTTGGAGAGAAATTTCCGCTTTCACAAAGGTGAGATAGACATTATTGCAAAAGACGAGGAAACACTTGTCTTTGTAGAAGTTAAATACAGGCAGAACCTTGAGTATGGATACCCAGAGGAGGCAATAACAAGAAATAAGATTTTGCAAATAAGAAGGGTTGCAAATGCTTACATTTTTGAAAGAAAAATTGAGAATGTTACATGCCGCTTTGATGTAATAGCAATTCTTGAGGTTTCCAGGGGCAGACCTATAATTAATCATTATTTGAATGCATTTTAAAAATTTTGAGTAAATTTGAAGTGCTATTTAAACTTTTCTTTTAGGGAAAGTGTTTGCTTTAAAGAATGTTTTTTGATTATTCATTATAAACCGATTACAACATTATATTATCTAAGATGAAGATAACTAACTTAAAAAAGGGCACCACATGGAATATTCTCAATGAGTATTTCAGTACTATAGGTGGGTTATCGATCTTTACCATGGAATTCTTAAAGAATTTTTTCAAGCCTCCATATGACTTTGGCGAGATCAAAAAGCACATGGATGAACTTGGCGTAAAGACACTTCCTATTGTAAGTATTACTGGCTTCATAATTGGTTTTGTACTTGTGCTGCAGAGCCAACCTATAATGATACGCTTCGGAGCTGAGAGTTTTCTGCCAAGTATGGTCTCTTTATCTGTTATAAGAGAATTGGGACCCGTGCTTACTGCACTGATCTTTGCCGGAAGGGTGAGCTCTGGCATTGGAGCTGAACTTGGCTCTATGCGTGTAACAGAACAGATCGATGCTATGGAGGTCTCGGCAATTAATCCTTTCCGCTTCCTGGTTGTTACACGTGTAATTGCATGCACAATTATTCTTCCTATTCTGTGTGTTTATGTGATCTTTATTGCTATAATAGGCGGTTATATAGCACTTATCCTTTCTCAAAAAATGAACTTTAGTTACTATACCGACTCTGTCCTTGCTTCGTTAAAGTTCGGGGACGTTATTCCAAGTATATTAAAGACTTACGTATTTGGCTTTATTGTCGGTATAGTCGGCTCTTATAAAGGCTATACCGCTGAAAATGGTACAGAGGGAGTAGGAAAAGCTTCTACTACTTCAGTTGTACTTTCTTCTCTTTTAATTTTATTATTTGATAGTGTATTAGGAAAATTAACTCTTTGGTTATGGCCGACTTGATAGTTCAAATAAAAAACCTTAGCAAGGCATTCACATACAAAAAGGTTTTAGATGATGTATCGCTAAATGTGTGCATGGGAGAAAACCTTGTCGTCTTCGGAAGAAGCGGAACCGGTAAAAGTGTTTTGCTTAAATGTATAATCGGACTTCTTAGACCTGATGCAGGTGAAATATATATTGATATGCAGAATGTCCTTCGAATGTCCGAAAAAGAATTAAATGAAATAAGAAAACAAATTGGATTTCTTTTCCAAAGTGGCGCTCTTTATGACTCTATGTCTGTACGGGAAAACCTCTCATTCCCTCTCATTAGGAACTTTAAGTTCAGTAAAAAAGAAGTAACAGATAAGGTTATGCATACTCTGGAACTTGTTGACCTGATAGAAGCAGTAGATAAAATGCCATCGGAACTTTCTGGTGGAATGAGAAAACGAATTGCTCTTGCACGTACTATCATTACTGAACCTAAACTTATGCTCTATGATGAACCTACTACAGGTCTGGATCCGCTTACTACAAAAGAAATAAGTGAACTAATACTTGATCTGCAAAAAAAATTGAATATGACTTCAATTGTTGTTACTCACGACCTTATCTGCGCTAGTATTATTGCAGATAGGGCCATTTTCTTGAAAGATGCAAAAATAATGTACCAGGGTACGATTGAAGAATTGACTAGCTCGAAGGATAAGTTCTTACAAAACTTCTTCAGCACCGATATTATTAAGGCATAATAGGAGATCTATTTAATGAAAAATTTTACAGGAGCTCGTCTTGGGCTTTTTGTTATTTTAGGAACAATTCTTCTGATCTTAGCCATTTTTTTGGTGGGAGGAAGAGAATCACTTTTTACCCCTACATTTGAAATAAAAGCCTTTTTTACAAACGTTGAAGGTTTGAGAAATGGTGCTATGGTTAGGCTAAGTGGAATTAATGTGGGAAGCGTTAAGGGAATTGATCTGGCTAACGATACAACAGGCAGAGTAATCGTGACAATGCGAGTAGATATGAACGTCCGCAATTTTATCAGGCGTGATACAAAGGCTACAATTGAAACTGAAGGTTTGGTCGGTAATAAACTTGTCGTACTTTCAGTTGGTACTACAGCTTATGATGTCGTAAATAATGGAGATTTTATTCGCTCGCAGTCTCCTGTTTCAATGGCTCAAATTATTGCAGAAGGACAGGGGACTCTCAATTACTTAAAGAGTATTACGAAGGATTTTTCTGAAATAATGGTCAAAATTAATAAGGGCCAAGGTACAATTGGTAAGATAATCAATGACGATGAACTTTATGATGCAGCAACTCAGATTACAAAGTCTGCCGATAAAAGTCTGGTCGCTATGACAGGTAAATTGAATGAAATTTCAGATATAGTTAAGATTACTACAAGCGATTTCCAGGGCATTATGGCTAATTTGAACTCTGTCATTCTAAAAATTGATAACGTTGTAGATAATGTTAAAAACGGACAAGGTATAGCTGGTGCTTTGGTTACAAACAAGGGGGTCTATAGCGATTCTATTAGAACTATGCTCAATAATCTTACAGCAACTACTGAGCAGGTAAAGCTTGGCGCTACTCGATTCTCAGAAAATATGGAAGCACTGAAACATAACTGGCTTTTTAAGAGCTATTTCGAAGAAAGAGGATATTGGGATGTGGCTGATTATGAAAAGGATCTTAATGGTAAACTTGCAGAATTAAAAGAAAGAACCAGAACATTGGACGAAAAATTAAAAGAATTAAGGTCCTTGGAAAATGAAATAGGTGGGAAAAGTAATAAGTAATTTCCAACAAAAAAAAGAGGATTAGAGTTTATTGCTCTTCCTCTTTTTTTAATAGCACATATCGATCATATCAGCTTATAATAACTTTATTTAGCTACAACTAATTACACACACATATATCAAATCTTTTTTTCTTATTTTCTACCTGAAACTCATCTTTTTCCCTCTGAGGCCTATCTTTAATTAGCAGCCTTTTTGGAGGGGACTTCATTGACTGTCACTTTAGAGCGCTTAATTTATCCTGGCTTTAGTTTTTCTCTCTCTTTGTGATTACTTGACATAAGTTCTCTTCTGTAATATATTATTTCTAAAGGAGGAGGAGGAAAACTATGAAAAATAGACAACATGTCATCCCTTTTGAAAATGGATGGGCTGTAAGATCAGAAGATGAAGGAAAATTTTCTTCATTCCATAATACACAAATGGAAGCAGTAGAAGCTGCAAGAAAAATAGCAAAAAAAGATAAGACAGAAATCGTAATTCATAGAAAGAATGAATCAACTCAGGATTTGAACCAAAATTCGAATGCTTTGCCTTCTACAGACGAATCCTACTGATGAAGGGGAAATTCTATAAAAGAATTCTATAAAAGATACTTTGGACTTTTTGTGGATTATTTTTCTGAAGTTAACTACAGAGGAAAAACTCCCGCTTTTGTTTTCTTGTTTTTGAATTATATATCCCATGTCTTTGTTAGCAATATTAGATGCAATTGGAGTAGTATGCCTGAAAGTATTTCAACCGGTAAGAACCATAATGACCAATCAAATAGCAATATAATTATAAAGCTTTCGGATGTTTCTAAAATTTATCTGGAGGAAAACAAAAGCGAGCACAAAGTGCTAAATAGAGTGGATATAGAAATAAATGAAGGTGAAATAATTATAGTCCTTGGACGCAGCGGATCAGGAAAATCTACACTTCTGAATCTGCTTAGCGGAATTGATGTTCCTTCTTCTGGACATATTTACATAAATAATAACGATATTACTTCTATGTCAGAAAAAAACAGGACATTATTCAGAAGAAATAATATTGGGTTTGTATTTCAGTTCTTTAATCTTATTCCGACTCTGACCGTAGAAGAAAATCTATTATTACCACTTGAACTTAAAGGGAAGATCTCAGATAAAGAACAGCGTATTGCTATGGAGATATTGCATGAGATTGGGCTTGGTGATCGCGCTAGTAGTTACCCTGACCAGCTCTCCGGTGGCGAACAGCAGAGAGTAGCTCTTGCTAGAGCCATCATTCATGACCCTTCAATCATTCTGGCCGATGAACCAACTGGAAACCTTGACTTCGAAACTGGCCTGCTTGTCATTAACCTTCTAGATAGAATAATTAGAAAAAAGAAAAAGACCATGATTATGGCAACTCATAGCAAGGAGGTTATTGGTATGGCAGATAGAATACTTACTCTTAAAGATGGAAAGATAATCGAATTAAAGCATGAGAAAGAAAAAATCCTAAAATAAGGATTTACTAAAAGACTGCACATATAGTGATTGTTTAACAAGATTTCTAGTTTCTTTATGAACAAAATTCTACAGCGCTCGGCAATGCGCTACATAGTTCATCACCCTTTACAGCTCGTTCTATCTATCCTTGGAATTGCACTTGGGGTAGCTGTGGTAATCTCTATTGACCTGGCAAATTCAAGTTCAGCAAAAGCCTTTAATATATCAATGGAGAATATTGCAGGAAAAGCTACACATCAGATAACAGGCAACTTTAATGATTTGCATGATTCGGTTTACACATATCTAAAGATAAAAGGAAAAATTTCTGCTGCAGCTCCAATTGTTGAAGCTAACGTAAAAGCAATAAGAGAACCAAAGCACATTTTTACATTTATTGGTGTTGACCCCTTTGCTGAAAAACCTTTCCGCTCATACATTTCAAAAATTTCAAGTAAGTTAAATCCTTCATTGCGTTTGTTTATGACTAAACCTTCAGCTGTTCTTATATCTGTAAATACTGCAAAGGAAATGGGAATTAAAGAAAATGATACACTAACAATTAAATTTGGCGGTAGTTATAAAAAGGTCTTTATTATTGGATTTATTTACCCTGAAGATGAGCATAGTAAAGAGGTTCTGAAAGACCTGATGATTGCAGATATTTCAACGGCTCAGGAAATTTTGAATATGCAAGGTAAACTAAGCCGCATTGATCTTATTATTCCAGACGACAATCATGGAAAGGAAATAATAAAGAGAATAAAAAACCTTTTGCCTGCAGGACTTAGCATAAGCCGCTCTCAGACAAGAACACAAATAGCTTCTGATATGGTTAAGGCTTTTGATATTAATCTTACGGCTCTAAGTCTTCTGGCATTAATTGTAGGTATGTTTCTTATATATAACACTATGACTTTTTCTGTAGTTCAAAGAAAAAGGTACATTGGCCTTTTAAGGTCTATTGGTGTTACTCAGAAAGAGATATTTAGAATCTTTCTTTTTGAGGCCCTTATTCAAGCTTTTATAGGTACTATTTTGGGGCTACTTTTGGGAGTAATTCTAGCTAAGGCCATTGTTCAGATATTAACCCGCACTATTAATGATCTTTATTTTTATGTCTCCGTCAATGAGCTTAATATCTCACTTTTTAGCCTGCTAAAGGGATTTTTACTTGGTATGGGAGCTACTATGCTTGCTGCCCTTAAACCATCATACGAGGCTTCATCTGTACCTGCTGGCATTACACTTAACCGCTCCGAGCAGGAATTAAAACTAAAGAAAAAAGTTCCAAGGCTTTCTGTTGCTGGTGTGTGTAGCTTATTTCTTGGAGTCATTATTTTTTTGATACCAAGCAAAAGTATTCTACTAAGCTATGCAGGAATTCTGCCACTTATTATAGGGTTTAGTTTACTTACTCCTCTGATGATAATCTTATTGATGAAGCTAATAAAACCTGCTGCAGGTCTAACTTTTGGTAGTCTTGGAAAGATCGCAGCAATGAGTATTGTAAGGCAAATAAGCAGGACTGGAGTTGCAGTTGCAGCTTTAAGCATAGCAGTCTCATCTACTGTTGCAATAGGAACCATGATAAGTAGTTTCAGACAAACTGTTGTCCAGTGGCTTGAAGGTAGCTTAAAAGCCGATATTTACATCTCTCCTCCAAGCCTTGTACTTAGAGAAAGTGATACTCAGCTCGATTCTTCCTTAGTTAAAAAAATATTAATGTTACCCGAAGTAGAAGATTACGATTTCTATACAGACGTTTCTAAGAAGATGAATTCAGGGCAGATTAACCTGCTAGCTTTGAAGATCGGAGAAAGAAGCTTTAGGAATTTCAAGTTTAAGGGGGACGATGCTCTGAAAATTTGGCCTGCCTTTCAGAATAAGGGCGAACTTATCATAACCGAACCATTTGCCTTTAAGAACAATATAAAAACTGGAGACTATCTTAGGGTTTCAACTGAAAAGGGAGAAAGAAGATTCAGAGTGGCAGGAATTTATTATGACTATTCTTCTGATATAGGATTTGCTGTTATGTCCTTTACTACATATAAGCATTATTGGAATGATAATTCGATCTCTGGCCTTTCTTTATACTTAAAGGATCCATCAAAATTAGATAGCATTATTAATGTGATCCAACATCTTAACCTGAAAGGAGAGGAAGTTCTCTTGCGCTCAAATAATAAGCTAAGAAATGCATCTATTGAAGTATTTGATAGAACATTTTTAATAACAAATGTCCTTCAAATCCTAGCTATCATTGTTGCCTTTATTGGTGTACTAAGCTCTCTTATGGCTCTTCAACTAGAAAGAAGTAGAGAATTTGCAATCCTAAGAGCAAATGGTCTTACGCCTGTTCAACTATGGCGGTTATTAGTTCTGCAGACAGGACTTATGGGAATCGTATCAGGTATACTGGCTCTTCCACTAGGTAACGTGCTCGCTTGGGTGCTAATTCATGTGATTAATAAGCGCTCCTTTGGGTGGACTTTGCAGTATTCTCTAATGCCGGAAGTTTTAGTGCAGGCTTTGGCAATTGCTCTTTTGGCTGCTTTGCTTGCAGGATTTTATCCCGCATATAAAATGTCAAGAACCTCTCCAGCTCTTGCTCTAAGAGATGAGTAGTTAAAAATATACTGTGGCTAATGCGGGAATTTGAATTGGACTCTTTCTTTTATGTCATATACTGGATTTTAGATAGTGAATTATGGAAACTGAACTATGGAATAAGCTAAATGAAAAAAATATATTTAACTTCACTTCTGGTTGTTTTATCCTTGGCTATTGTAGTATCTTACATGCTGAGCACTGGAAAAGTGAATAATAAAATAAAGGCTTCTGTTTTGCTTAGAAGCGTTCTTGCAGATGAAGATACTTCAGGCTATGAAAGAGCTATTGCACCAAAAAAACTGGTCTTTCCGAAAGATCATGGCCCGCATCCGGAGTTTAAGACTGAATGGTGGTATTTTACAGGAAACCTGGATACAAAATATGGCAGACATTTTGGATATCAGTTTACGATATTCAGAATTTCTCTGGCAAAAAAGTCTTTGGCAAAACAATCTTTCGATACTTCTACTCCTTCACCATGGAGAACAAACCAGATCTATATGGGACACTTTACTATAACTGACGTAAAGAATAATAAATTCTATTGCTTTGAACGCTTCAGCCGCGGGTCAGAAAATCTTGCAGGGGCTTCTTCGTTGCCTTTTAAGGTATGGTTGGAGGATTGGAATGTGGAAGCTTATTCTAATGATGCTATAAATGGAATCCCCGAGCTTAGACTACTAGCAAAGGAGGGAGATATTTCTGCCAGGCTCTCACTTAAAAGCTTAAAGAATCCAGTGCTTCAGGGAGATAGAGGACTTAGCCAAAAAGGCGAGGGGAAGGGGAATGCTTCTTATTATTATTCATTGCCTAGAATGAAAACAGAAGGTACTATAAGTATTGCAGATGAGGAATTTAGCCTGAAAGGACTTTCATGGATGGATAGGGAATGGAGTACTAGTGCCTTAGACAAAAACCAATCTGGCTGGGATTGGTTCTCACTGCAGCTTAATGATGGAAGGGAAATTATGTACTATCAAATGAGAAGATCTGATGGTTCTAAGGACAGGTATAGTAATGGAATTATTATCTCCCCTGATGGCAAAGTAACGAAATTAAATAAAGATGAGGTCGAACTCCATGTCTTAAGCTATTGGACTAGTCCCCGCGATAAAGCCCAATATCCTTCTACGTGGAGGCTTAAAATACCAAAGGGAAATATAGACCTCCAAATAGTTCCGTATGTTAAAGATCAGCAACTAAACGTTTCTATTCATTACTGGGAAGGTGCAGTAAGGTTTTGGGGCAACTCAAATGATAAGACTCTAAGTGGTAATGGATATGTTGAGCTTACTGGATATGAAAAAATACTAGCTGATGAAAAAGAAAACACAGGCTTAACTCGGAGGTTTTAAAAATCTGAGTCCCGATTCATCATCGGGACTCTATATTCTTACTGCAAATAATATTACTTGTACCGAAATATAAATAACCTATTTGCAATAAGAAACTCTTAATGAACTAATCTTCTGCTATTATTATAAGAATCTACTATAAGGAGGACAAGGCGTAAAACTATCCATGCATAAAAAAGTATCCTAACTTTCATTTCCTGGGCTAATAATCGTTCTACTTGGCATCCCAGTCTATTATATCTGGAGAAGGAAAAATATATTTTGATACGTGGAATCTCTCTGAGTGCATTTTTTTAAATTCCATAAAAATTTTGCACAATTTTTCTATACAATAATTTCAGAATAATTTCAGAATTCCCTCAGGTTGTTCTTGGGCACGATTTTTCGTATTTTTGCTACAGAAATTACAGCACTTAATTTTGCTAAGCTTTGGAAAAGATGTAAATGGACTTAAGTATTTATGATGTTTCGACACTTCTTATGACAGATAAAAAGGAAGTTGAGAGACTTGTAAAAAAGAAAATTATCCCGTCTGAGAACATTCAGAATAAAATCCGCTTTAATAAGCAGGCCGTTATTGAATGGGCATTGCTGAATAATAAGCCGATTAACCTTTCAGATACTTCGCATTTTAACGAATTTCAGTTTGAAACAATCTCACCTCTGCTTGATGAGGATTCATTTTATTATAACTGCACTCTTACAAAAGAAAACTATATAAGAGAAATAGTTTCTCAGCTAAAGCTGAGTGAAAGTATTGATAGGAATATAATAGTCGAATTGCTTGTTAACCGTGAAAAACTGATGTCTACGGCCATTGGCAACGGTATTGCTCTTCCTCATCCTAGAATACCAATCGTACTGGGATTTGGCAAACCGCTAATTAATTTTTTCTTTTTGACTGAACCTTTAGAATTAAATTCTATTGACAATAAACCTGTTCATACAATTATCTTAATCGTTTCTCAAACTGTAAAGCAGCATTTGTATATTCTTGCTCACTTAAGCTACCTGCTCTCAATGGCCGAGTTTCGCTCCGCTCTTGAAAATCAGAAAAGTTTTGATGAGATCAGTAGACTTATTGAGGGTCTGAATAAACAAAGAAATATTCAGCCTGCATCACTGTAATTGTATCTCTCTTAAATTCTGAAAACTTTTGGAAATAAAATGAGTATTAATTTATTCTTTTGGGGAATCCTAATTCAATCCTTGTGCGCAATTATTCCCTTAATAATAAAAAATGAAAATAGATATTCTTTCCTTAGCCACTTTGGAGCTCTTTTGGGAATTGTTTTTAGCCTTCTTGGGACTATAGGCAATTTAGTCTTTGGCTCTTCAGGCTTGATTTACATAGGCTTTAACCCTTATTGGAATAGCCTGAATTTTCGATTCGATAGTCTTTCGACCTTTTTCGTGCTTCTAATCCAGATCCTAAGTATTCCGGCATTACTCTATAGTTTTAGTTATCAGAAACCCTATATTGCCTCTGGTAAAAAAGTAAAGCTCTATGTCTTTTCTTTTATTATGCTTATTGTATCTCTTCAGCTCCTTACAGTGGCAAATAACGCAGTACTCTTTCTCGTGTTCTGGGAGTTAATGGCCCTTCTGTCATACCTAAATATGGTTTTTGAAAATGAAAAATCTGAGGTGCAAAAGGGTAGCTTCATTTATTTTGTAGCTACACACCTGGCTACATTTTTATTATATGTCTTCTTTCTTATGCTTCATCAAATTACTGGTTCTTGGAATTTTTCTGAATTCCACCTGGTTTTTAACTCTACACCTCAGTATTACTTATTATTTGCGCTTGGATTTATTGGTTTTGGTATAAAAGCCGGGTTTATGCCATTTCACTTTTGGCTTCCTAAAGCTCACCCGATAGCTCCAACTTACCTTAGTGCATTTCTTTCGGGCGTAATTATAAAACTGGGTATTTACGGAATTTTTAGGGTCTTTGAGTTTCTTAAGCCTACTGACCCAATCTTGGGCTGGATTGTCTTGGCTATAAGCCTTATAAGTGCAATATTTGGCGTTTGGTACGCTCTTGCTCAGCATGATATTAAAACTTTGCTGGCTTATCACTCCATAGAAAATATTGGAATTATTGGAATTGGAATGGGCATTGGTCTGATTGGAATGGCTTACTCAAATCAGACTATTATTATTCTTGGGTTTGCTGGTGCTTTGTTTCATACAGTTAATCATGCGATCTTTAAGAGCCAGCTTTTTATTGGCTCTGGGATCATCTACCAGAACTTGCATACACGTAATATTGAAAAAATGGGCGGGATTATTCACTATGCCCCGTGGCTTAGCGTTTTCTTCCTTATTGGCTCGGTTGCTATTTCAGGAATCCCTCCACTAAATGGTTTTATTTCGGAATTCATTATTTATAATAGCTTCTTTAAGACAGCAGGTTATTTCGGAAACTATTACCCCATCTTTATGCTGATTATGACAGTAGGTCTTGCACTTGTTGGCGGACTTGCTGTTGCTTGCTTTACAAAGGTAAATTCTATAATGTTTCTTGGCTTGCCAAGAACAGAACTTAAAGCTTTTCATGTTTCACGTCTGGAATACTTTTCTTTAGGAATTCTGGCTTTAATGTGTATCTTCATTGGAATTTTTCCGCAGCCCGTAATAGCCTTTATTATTGCAGTTCTTCAGGGAATGCCTATTGTTAATTCATTTGGAAATGACTTTTCAGTTATTTCAAGCGCATTTCCCGCTTTCTCCCCTTTTACAATGATTTTTCTTTCGCTCATATTGTTTATGACTATGACATTTCTATTTAAGAAATTCCTTAGCCGCAAAAGTAGGATTGCAAAACCCTGGGGATGTGGTTATCAACATCTTAATGAAAGAATGCAGTATACGGCTTCATCTTATGCCGATGAACTTAATCTCATACCATCTAATATTCTTATGATAAAGAAAGACGCAGTTGTTCCAGAGGATATATTCCCTAAAGCAGGTGGACACTTTCATTCGCATTCGCATGACTTTGCAGAAGAAGTTATTGTAAGACCAGTTTATAGTAAGATCATTAAATCCATCAATCGGATAGTTTTCTTAAGTAAAAATGATATAAGAGTTTATATTGCCTTTATTTTGATAGCGTTGGTCTCTTATCTGGCCTTCGCCTTTTTCTGGAAATTTTAAGCTATAATTATGGAAAAACTAATAAGCGTTTTAATTTATCTGATATTTATTGTCTCGGCTCCACTATTTATTGGAATAGTTAATAAACTTAAGTCGAGACTAACAGGCCGCTTGGGTCCATCTATATTCCAAACATATTTTGACCTTAAGAGGCTTTTAAGAAAAGAGACAATTTATGCCCAAAGTGCATCCTTTGTTAGCAGGATTGCTCCTGTTGTTAGCTTTTCTTCTATTTTGTTTGCTGGAATGATACTTCCAATTGGCTTTTATAAACCTCTTATAAGTTTTAACGGCGATATTATTCTTTTTGCTTATTTGCTAGGGCTATCTCGCTTTTTTCAGATCTTGGGCGCAATGGATATTGGAAGCTCATTTGAAGGCATGGGAGCAGCTCGTGAGGCTACATTTGCAGTTTTTGCCGAACCTATTTACTTCTTTACTCTTGGAAGTCTAGCCTTCATTTTTAAGTTTACTTCAATGTATGATATCTTTCATTCAATTTCTTTGAACGATCCTTCCTTCATTATATTTATTATTGTTTCTGCTATTTCAGTTTTCTTTCTGATGATAACTGAAACTTCACGTATGCCTGTAGATGACCCTAATACTCACCTTGAACTTACTATGATTCATGAAGTGATGATACTTGACAATTCAGGACTGGACCTGTTTTTGTACCAGTATTCATCTTACCTTAAAATGCTGGTCTATGCTACGTTTGCAGCAGATTTCTTTAATCCATTTAACGTTCAGAATCATATCATTGGGTTTTTACTCTACATTATTATACTATTGATACTTATTGGCAATCTGGTCTGGATCGAAACAATGATGGGACGCTTTAGAATGAAAAATATTCCAAGATATTTACTCTTTGCTGCTTCTATTGGAATATTAAATCTTTTGATCTATACATTCTTTAATAAATAGTTTATAAAATGGAAAACGTATTAAATATTTTATTTTGCCTGAGCCTTCTTTATCTTGCTACAACTACAAGGGTAGATGCATATCTGAAGGTCTTTGTTTTGCAGGGAATCCTTCTGTTCTTTATCGTTATTATGCCTCTGATAAATAGACCATCAGTTTTTACTCTTATTTTGCCTGTTACTATTTTGCTTGTAAAAGCAATCATGATCCCTCTTTATATAAGAAAAAAGATCATAATTGAACTTGAAGTTAAAAGGAACATTGAATCTAATCTTCAGCAATTTAACTTTCTGCTTCTTACAGTCTTTTCAATGATAGCAGTTTTTATTTCAAGTAATATGCTTGCAAAATATACATACATCGATGCTATTCCTTTTGCAGCTGCCTTCTCTACCATTATTATTGGACTTTATATCATTATATTTAGAAAAAAACTGATCGTGCACGTAATTGGATTTCTTGTAATTGAAAATGGCATATTTTTACTTGGAATATCAGTTGCCTCTGAAATGCCTTTTCTAATTGAACTCGCTGCTCTTTTGGATATCTTCGTGGTTGTGTTTCTTATGGGTATTGCTATCAATAAAATCAGTTCAACATTTTCTGTCGATGATATTACAGCTTTGGATGAGCTGAAGGATTAAAATTTAATTGTCATTATCAAATAGATCTAAAGAATAAGAAATTAATAAGAATAAGAATTTAATATGTACCTTATACTTGCACTTTTAGGATTACCGCTTCTTACAGGAGCAGTATTTTTCGTATTTGACAATCTTAAAATAAAATATGCTTTTTCAATTATTGTAGCTGCTATTCATCTTGCAGCTGCATGCTTAGTCTTTTCTGGTAGTAATGTCCCTGACTTTGAGCAGTGGCTGAGGTTTGATGCTCTTACAAAACTCTTTCTGCTGATCTTGTCAAATGTATATTTCTGGGTAATGATCAACTCTTATCAGTATTTATTCTTTTCTCCGGTTGCAAAACCTGAAAAGTCTAGAAAAATATTTTATAACATGACAAATTTATATCTGTTTGCCAATACGCTTGCACTTATAAGTAATCATTTGGGGCTGTATTGGGTTGCTCTCGAATCAACAACACTGTGTGTTGCTCCTTTGATCTACTACTATCGAGATAAAGAATCTTTAGAGGCAATGTGGAAGTATTTATTCTTAGTTTCTGTAGGTATTGCCTTTGCTTTTATTGGTATACTATTTTTAACACTTTCAATGCATGGAACAGATGCTTTTGAAAAGGGATTATATTTTTCAAACCTTATTGCAAATTCGACAAAGTTTAACATGATCTGGCTTAAGGCAAGCTACATTTTTATTTTTGTTGGACTAAGTACTAAAATCGGTATAGCTCCAATGCACCCAGGAGAAGTTGATGCAGTAAGTAATTCACCAAGCCCTATTGCTGCGCTTATCTCAGCATCACTTGGGGGAACTGCACTGATGGGTGTGCTAAGAATGCTGCAAATAACTTCAAAGACTCCGGTCTATCAATTCTCGCAGATTATGTTGATTGTTGGTGGCATGGCATCGCTTATTGTCACAGTTGTGTTTATGTTCAGATTAAATAACTATAAAAGAATGATTGCATATTCTTCTGTTGAACATCTTGGAATTGTCGTTCTTGGACTTGGTATTGGTGGAATTGGCTTTATTGGTGCAATGTTCCATTTGATCTATAATTCGCTTACAAAAATGGCTCTCTTCTTTATGGCAGGAAATATTCATAGAAACTATAAGTCCCGAGAGATCCATAATGTTTTCTCTCTCTTAAAGGACCTTAGATGGACTGGTATATTGTTTCTTCTTGCTTTTCTTGCTGTTGTTGCTATGCCGCCATTTGGCATCTTCTTCAGTGAGCTTATGATCTTTCAAGGGCTATTAGCAAACGGTCAGTATGTTTTACTTTCTGCAGTACTTTTTTTCCTGTTGTTTATTTTTATTGCAATGAGCAGAAATGTTTTTAAGATGATGTATGGCTCTACTAAGATTAATGAAGCTGAAATAAATCAAACCAATAAGCCTTTTGACGAGAAGTTGAATATAACACACCTTTCAACAGCAGTAATTCTGTGCGTGCTTATTGCTATGGGGCTATTTATTCCGCCAGCATTATATAATACAGTTTCTGAAATTGCAAAAAGCTTTAACTTTTAAGATGATAGAGTGTCGCCCTTCTCAATTTTAATTGGCGAGCAAAGAAAAAATTAAAGAATAAAAGAATGAATAATTTAATAACACATAATCTGGGATTATTTAAGACTAAAGAGGTGCCGGAACTCTCTATTGCAGAGTTTCAAGCTGAGTGCCTGGAGATACTTAGTAATGGTTCTAGAATGATTGGACTTTTTCCAGTTGAAGAGAATGCTTCATCAAAAAAAATATTGGCCGTTTTTGCTAATGATGATACTTCTGCCGTGCATCTTACTTCAACGGTTTTTGACCTCGAAAATGACTCATTCGAAAGCTTTGCAAATGAGTTCCCTCTTACTAATTATTTCGAGTGTGAGCTTGCTGAAGATCATCATATTAGGCCACTGAACCACCCATGGCTTAGACCAGTTAGAAAACAGGACTATATTTTGGACAACGTTCCTTATAAGTTCTACAATCTGGAAGGTGATGAGATTCATGAGGTTGCAGTTGGACCTGTTCATGCCGGAGTAATTGAACCAGGACATTTCCGCTTTCAGTGCAATGGTGAAAATGTTTTTCACCTTGAAATATCATTGGGTTATCAACACCGCGGAATTGAAAGCATTTTGCTAAGAAGTAATTATTTCAAAAGATTAAATCTCGTTGAATCAATTGCTGGGGACACTGTAATTGGCCATACATTAGCTTATTGCCAGGCAATTGAGACTCTATCAAAGACGTCTATTTCTTTAAGAGAAAGTATGATAAGGGTAGTTGCCGAAGAACTGGAAAGAATTGCAATGCACTTAAGTGGCCTTGGTGGAGTAGCAAACGATGTAGGTTTTGCTATTGGTGCTGCCTCTTATGGCAGACTTAGAACTCTAGTCATTAATAGTATGGCCCTTCTCTGCGGCTCAAGATTCGGAAGAGGGTTATTAAAGCCCGGTGGATTGCGTTTTGATCTTACTGAGGAGGTTCTAAAAAAAATTACAGTGAACCTTCTGCAAGTTAGTGAAGATATTAAGCTAATTAACGACTTTATGTTTTCCTCTACATCTGTTATGTCACGCCTGGAGGATACAGGTAAAGTACATAATTTGTGGGCAAAACAGATTGGATTGGTTGGACCTGCTGCAAGAGCTTCGGCAGTACACATTGATACAAGGACGAATTTTCCATATGGCGCTTACCGTTACCATGTAATTCAGACGGTTTCACTTGATTCTGGCGATGTTTTTGCAAGGGCTAAGATACGCTCTTTTGAAATTGATGAATCATTAAGATTTATTCTTGATTTGTTCAATGAAATGCCTGAGGAAAACCTTTCGTCTCAGATGCAAACAAAGAACAACTTTACAAATCTTTCTCTTGAACCAGGCGCGGGTGTAATATCACTTACTGAAGGCTGGCGTGGTGAAATTGTACATTGCCTTTTTACTGACACAAAAGGTAATCTTATGACTTATAAGATAAAAGATCCCTCTTTTAATAACTGGTATGGACTTGCACTCTCTGTTCGTAATGAAGGAATTTCTAACTTCCCGCTCTGCAATAAAAGTTTCGATCTGTCTTATTCGGGACATGATCTTTGATTTTGATAATTAGTTTTGATGATAAAAAAGTATATAGGATTTATTAAACTCAATATGTATAAAGGATTAAAAATCAGACTTGCCCAAGGTGAACCGGTTATAAAGGATATTAATGCTGCAAAATTACCGGAACTGTTTCGCGGAATGCCTAAGCTATATCCAGAAAAATGTCCTGAGGCTTGTAGCGAGTGCATTGATCTATGCCCATCTCAAGCTCTTTTAACCGATCCTTTAAGAATTGACCTTGGAAAGTGCACTTTCTGTCCAATCTGCAGTGAAGCCTGCCCTGAGAATGCAATTGAATTTACCAGTGAATATCATTTGAGCTGCTCTTCTCGAGAGCAACTTCTCTTTAGTGGTAATACACCTTTTATTAAGCCTAAAATTGCTGCAGAGGAAATTAGAAAACAATTTGGCCACTCCCTCAAACTACGACAGGTATCTGCTGGAGGCTGTAATGGATGTGAGATGGAATTAAACGCTCTTGGAAATGTCAATTTTGACATGGGACGTTTCGGAATTGAGTTTGTTGCCTCTCCACGCCATGCAGATGGTATTGTAATTACTGGCCCGGTATCGAAGGCTATGTCGCTTGCTCTCTTTGATACATATGAAGCAGTGCCAAACCCAAAGATTGTTATTGCATTTGGCGCATGTGCAATTAGTGGAGGCGTATTTTATGATTCAAAGGAAATCGATAGATCTTTTTTTGATAAGTTTAAGGTCGATCTGTTTGTACCTGGCTGCCCGCCACATCCACTTACATTTATCTCTGGAATACTAGATTGGCTGGGGAGAAAATAGTAGTATCTAAAAAATATTGTTATATATTTTGTCCTGGTAAATTTTGTATTTTAGAAGAAATTTATTTTTAGGAGAAATTGAATGCAGGAACTTTGGGACCAGAGATTTTCTGAAGAGGGATTTGCATATGGATCAGATCCAAATCTTTTCTTTAAGGAAGAACTAGATAAACACACCCCAGGAAAAATTCTTCTGCTCGGGGAAGGTGAAGGTAGAAATGGTGTCTATGCAGCTCAGATTGGCTGGCAGGTAGATGCCTTTGACTTTAGTAGCGCTGCTAGGGAAAAAGCCTTAAAACTTGCTAAGTCTAAGGGCGTTGAACTTAACTATACATTGCAGGATTTACAAGACATTACGCTTCCAGAGAACTATTATGATGCTTCAGCTCTTATTTACTTACACCTTGATCCTCAGTTAAGAAGTCAACTCATCAAAAAAGTAATTAAGGCTCTTAAACCAGGTGGAATAATTATTATGGAGGTCTTTGACAAAGAGCAGCTCGGAAGAACCTCAGGTGGTCCTAAAGATCCGGAATTGCTCTATTCGCTGGAAGAAATTGTAGAGAAATTTGCCGATCTGGATTTTATTACTTTAAGCAAAGAAGTTACAGAGATAAACGAGGGGAAGTATCACCAGGGCGAATCTGTATTAATACGCTTTGTAGGCGCAAAAGTTGAATAACTGGCTAAAAGAACGTTTAGACTATGAGCTCGAGCAACTTAAAAAGGACCTCAAGCTCATAGCATTAAAGCAGAAAGATGAAGAATGGAAAAGAGATCATTACAGATATACTTTTACACTCTCGGTTCAAAGAATTTATTCCCTCCTTAATTCTACTATTACTTCACAACCAATTGCCCCATTATCCAAAGCTACTAAACAAGAACTTACTATACTAAAAGAGCTAATCGATAAAATCATAAAAAATAGCACTGATTAATAAATTACTGGAAACTTCTATTGACAAAATAGTTTCCGTTTGTTAAATTGGAAACTGAAAATACTAAAATAGTTTTTAAGGTGACAATGGAAGACCAGGAAAAAATTCTACAGTTTACTCTAAAGAAGTTCATAAAAGAGGGATTTTATAAAACCTCTATGGATGAACTAGCCAGAGAACTTTCTATGAGCAAGAAGACTATCTACAAATATTTCCCATCCAAGGAAAAACTTGTTGAAGCAGTTGTTGAACACTTGATGTTTACGATCTCGGGAGAAATGGACAATATTATTTTGCAAAAACACTCAGCTGTTATTAAGATTACTTCTATGCTCAGATTACTTGGTTCTATCTCTATGAGCCTTGGCGATAGATGGCTCTCGGATATGAAACTGCATGCCCCGCATCTCTGGAAAAGGATCGAACAGTTCAGGGTAAAAAAAATGAACACTAACATAAAGCAGCTTATCGAGCAGGGTAAAAACGAGGGATTCTTCAAGGATAAACCTATAGAATTTATTATGCCAATTTTTATCTCTGCTGTCAGCACTATAGTAACACCGGACTTTCTTTTAAATAGTAATTATTCTTTTAAGGATGCCGTCGAAATTACATTCGACATTCTGCTTAATGGAATATTGACTGAAAAAGGTAGCAAACAATTTTATAATCTTAAAAATGGAATAGATCAATGAAAGCAAAATTATCTTATCTCTTATTTTCTGCCTTAATACTTTGGGGTTGCGGACAGGGAAAAGATCCTAATAAAATTGAAGCATCAGGTACAATTGAAGCTACAAACGTAACAATCAGTTCAAAGGTTCAGGGCCAGGTTCAATCTATAAGAAAAGATGAGGGGGAGAATGTTAAAGTTGGTGATACCCTCCTTACAATTGACCATGAGATGCTCGATATACAGCTAAATCAAGCCCTCGCAGGTAAAGATGCTTCAGATGCACAGTATAAACTTCTTAAATCGGGAGCCAGGAAGGAAGATATTAGTCAGGCTGAAGAAAACCTTAAACAGGCTCAGATTAATTTTAACCAGGCAAAAAATGACTTGGATAGAATGAACAACCTCTACCAATCTAAATCTATAACAAAAAAACAGTATGAGGACGCGCAGTCCAGATTTGAAATGACACAGGCGCAATTTAATGCTGCAAAAGATAACCTTAGAAAGATGAAAAATTTCGCCCGCCCTGAGGAATTGCGCCAGGCCGAGGCTAATCTGCAAAGATCTGCAGCTAGTGTAGATCAGTTAAAAAAGAATATCAGAGATAGTTATGTGGTCTCTCCAACTAGTGGTACCGTCGTCAAAAAGTTTATTGAAATTGGCGAATCCGTAAATCCTTCATCTTCTCTTATGAGAATTTCTGACCTAAGCGTGGTTGACCTTATAATCTATGTCTCAGAAGAAGAACTTGGAAAAGTGAAACTTGGGCAGAAAGCAAACGTGACAGTAGATGCCTTTAAGGATAAAGTATTTGAGGGAAAGGTTATTTATATTTCTCCCGAGGCAGAGTTTACTCCAAAGAATATTCAGACAAAGGATGAAAGAACAAAACTTGTATTTGCAGTAAAAATAGAAATTAAAAATCCTGACTTTAGTCTGAAGCCCGGCATGCCGGCAGATGCAGCCATAATACTATAATAAAATAAGATTATCGATGGAAACAGCAATTAAAATAAATGGATTAAAAAAGAGCTACCTTGATCTTCAAGCCGTTAAAGGAATTAACCTTGATGTTGAAAAAGGTGAGATGTTTGGTCTTGTCGGACCAGATGGCGCAGGTAAAACTACTACAATAAGAATGCTCTGCGGACTTTTGGAACCAGATGGGGGATCGGCTGAAATTTTTGGTAAAGACTTAATAAAAAACAAAAAACTGATTAAAAAAGAAATTGGTTACCTCTCGCAGAGATTTAGCCTATATGGTGATCTGACAATAGATGAAAACATTGAGTTTTTTGCAGACATACATGGAGTAAAAGACTATAGAAAAAGACGTGATGAACTGCTTGAGTTTACTCGACTTACACCTTTCCGTAGCAGACTTGCTGAAAGATTATCCGGAGGAATGAAACAGAAACTTGCTCTTGCATGTACGCTGATTCATAAACCAAGGATAATTTATCTTGATGAACCGACTACAGGGGTTGACCCGGTCTCTAGAAGGGACTTTTGGAAAATTCTTGCAAGCCTGCTAAAAGAGGAAATAACAATATTTATGTCAACTCCATATCTTGATGAAGCTGAAAGATGTAACAGGGTTGCTTTAATGAATAAAGGTAATATTATTAGTTTTGATACTCCACAGAAAATCAAAGCTTCAATTGGAAAAGATGTAATAGAAATTGTTTGTAACCCTATTAAGGATGCCTATAAGCTTATTAAAACAAGAAGAGACTTTGAAGTACAAATGTTCGGTGACAGATTACACGTCGTGGTTGATGATTGCTCAAAGGATTGTCCTGAACTGGAAAATCTATTAAAAGATAATTCCATATCAATAACAGACCTTAGACAAGTGCCTCCTTCACTTGAAAATGTATTTATTCATCTAATTAGCAGTGAACAATAAGAAATTTAAGGAAAATATAAAATGAAAAGAATGGTTCTCATGTTTCTCTTACTTTCAGCTGGCCTTTATGCTCAAAGACTGACAATTCAAGAGAGTATTGAAATGGGACTTAAAAATAGCAAAGATATTAGGATCTCGCAGTCAAAGTCATCAGCAGCAGAGGCAAAAGTAACTGAAGCAAATTCACAAATGTTGCCACAGCTTAAACTTGGTGCCGGCTATACTCGCCTTAGCAGCGTGCCTCCTTTCCAGGTTCAGATACCAATTCTTCCTAAACCAATTACAATTTCGGATGTAATTCTTAATAATTATAACATTAGATTGTCTCTCCAGCAGCCTATTTTTACTGGATTCAGACTTTCTTCCTTACGAAGTGCTGCCATCTTAAATGGCCAGGCAGCTCAGGCAGATTATTCAAAAGATATTAACGAGGCTTCTTTTAAGATACAAACAGCTTTCTGGCAGTACTATAAGGCTCAGCAGCTTCTTGCTCTTCTTAATGAGAACTTGCTGCAAAACCAGAGGCATTTGGAGGATACTAGAAATAACTTAAAAAATGGACTTGTTACGCAAAACGACGTGCTAAAACTTGAAGTGCAGTATTCTAATACAAAACTCCAACAGATCGAAGCTCAGAATAATCTTGACATAGCAAGAGTTGCATTTAACCAGGCAGTTGGCCTTTCACTCGATGCAAAAACTGAAGTTGATGTAAAGGATATAAATGCAGACTTTTCTTCTTACAACTCTTCTGCTTACAGGTTTGATGATATTATTAAGGAAGCTAAGTCAAACAGGGAAGAGTTAAAATCAATGCAGTACAGATATGAAGCTAGTAAAGAGGCCCTCAGTGCTGCCCGCTCTGGATGGATGCCTCAGGTCTTCTTTAATGCTAATTACTATTATAACAGACCAAACAGTAGATATCAACCACCTCTAGATCAGTTCAAAGATACATGGGACCTTGGAGTAACCTTAAGCTGGGATATCTGGAACTGGGGCTATACTTCTTCACAGACCAGACAAGCATCTGAAACCTCTGTTCAAACAGAGACTTCTCTTGCTCAGATAAATGAGGCAGTTGATCTTGAGGTCTATTCTAATTTCCTTACTTATCAGAGATCTGCAGATAAAATACTAGTCAGCAGGCAGTCCGTTGACCAGGCAAAGGAAAACTACAGGATAATAAATGATAAATATAATGTTCAGCTGGCAACAAGTACGGACCTTATTGATGCCGAGACTGCAGTTCTTCAGGCGCAAACGAACCTGAATAATGCACTGGTCGATTATGAAGTTGCAAAGGTCCGCTTGGATAAATCAATTGGAAGAAGGATCTATTAATATGAATTCCATTGAAGTCAGAAATCTGACAAAAAGATTCGGAAATTTTGTCTCTGTCGATAATATTTCTTTTAATGTTTCACAAGGCGAAATATTTGGTTTCCTGGGAGCAAACGGGGCTGGAAAATCTACAACCATTAGAATGCTCTGCGGAATTCTTGAACCTTCATCTGGAGATGCTCTTGTAGGTGGCTTTAGTATTAAAAACGAGCCGGATAAGGTTAAGACACAAATAGGATATATGTCTCAGAAATTCTCTTTATATAATGACCTTACAGTTGAGGAAAACATTAACTTCTTTGGCGGTGTCTATGGCCTTTATAATAAAAAACTTCAGGAAAGAAAAAGCTGGGTTCTTAAGGTAGCAAACCTGGCGGGACAAGAAAAGACTCTTACAGCTTCTCTTCCCGGCGGTATTAAACAGAGACTGGCCTTATGTACAGCTGTTATACATGAACCTAAAATAGTCTTCCTTGATGAACCAACCAGTGGTGTCGATCCTATTTCAAGACGAAACTTCTGGGACCTTATTAATGAGCTTTCTTCCCAGGGTATTACTGTCTTCGTTACAACGCATTACCTTGAAGAGGCCGAGTTCTGTAATAATATTATTCTCATAAATGCTGGTAAACTTATTGCAGAAGGAAATTCAAAGCAGCTTAAAACAAATTACCTTACAAGTACAATCCTTGAGATAGAATGCGAAAAGGTTGTTACTGCTATGGAACTACTGGAGAAGGAGAATTTTGTAGATGAGGTCTCTATTTTTGGAAACAATATGCACATTGCAGTAAATAATAAATTCACTTCAGACCAGCAGATTAGAGATATACTTTCAAATAGAAATAATATTTTGATAAAAAGAATTGATAAAATTATCCCTACACTTGAAGACGTATTTATTCATTTGCTGGAGAAGGATACAAAGAAAGATGATAAATAGAATCTTAGCCATTGCAAAAAAAGAGGTAAGGCAATTAAAACGTGATATACGTATGCTTTTTATACTATTCATGTTTCCTGTTGCTCTGCTGGCAATTTTTGGCTATGCCATAAACTTTGATGTCCATCATATTAAGATTGCCGTATATGACCAGGATAAATCTGAATCAACACGCTCATTCATCAATGCACTTACAAGCTCGACTTATTTTGATCTAGTGGGATACATTAATACAGATCATGAAATTAAAAAATATCTGGACGAACAGGTAGCTCAGGCTGTAATTGTTTTTCCCAAAGAAATGTCAAGGGAAATGAATTCTAAGACGGATTCACGACTGCAAATACTGGTTGATGGCGTAAATGGAAATACAGCTACACTGATTATGAACTATCTTAACCTTGCAACAATGAACTATTCGCAGAACTTTACTAAGCAAGCCTTTGCTTTAGCTGGAAAAGAAAGTTACATCCCGATTGATATTCAACCTGTCTTCTGGTATAATCCTAACCTCGATTCGACACACTTCCTTATACCAGGACTTATAGCTATGATAATGATTGTTACAGCTGTTGTCTCTATCTCACTGTCAATTGTGAGGGAAAAAGAGCACGGTACAATTGAGCAGATAAATGTTTCACCTTTGTCCTCGCTTGAACTTATTATGGGTAAAACTGCTCCTTATGCTGTCATTACTCTTATTGTGGCTTCGTTTATTCTTATTGCAGGACATATTTTGTTTAATATGCCAATCCAGGGAAATATTTTTCTTCTGCTCTTTACTACCTTAATCTTTATTTTTGCTGCGCTCAGCCTGGGAATATTTGTCTCTTCGATTGCATCTTCCCAGCAGGTTGCATTTCAGATAGCAACGCTGGTCTCTATGCTTCCAAGCGTTATTTTATCAGGCTTTATCTTTCCTATTGAAAGCATGCCTGCGGCAATTCAGGTTCTTACAAATATTACACCTGCTAAGTTTTATTCCATAATATTAAGGGACCTGCTCTTAAAAGGTGTAGGAATGTCAGCCTTTTGGCCTCAGGTGATTTATCTTATGATATTCTCAGCCGTTTTTATTGGACTGTCTGTCTTAAGAAATAAAAAAGCAGGTATGCCATAAAGCAATTAATTCTTTTTATTGAAATAATGGAAATATCAATTAAATAGTTGTAAGTAAGATCCTGGTTTATATTTTGCATTCGGGATCCTATATAAAGGAGTAGAAAAATAAGTGAAAACCATAATAAATATAGTAATAAAAGAATTCCTGCAGATTAGGCGCGACAGAAAGTTATTCGGAATTGTCTTTATGGCTCCTGTGCTTCAGCTTTTATTTCTAGGTTATGCTGCAACAATGGATGTAAATACCGTACATACAGCTGTTTTCGATCAGGACAAAACAGTTACGAGCCGCGAGTTTATTAGAAACTTTGAACGCTCAGGATATTTCTCAATTGATTATTATATTGATAACTATGAAAAGCTAACTGACCTGGTTGATAAAGGGAAAGTACTAGTTGCAATTGTTATCCCAAAGGATTTCGAGAAGAAAATTAATAGAAATGAAACTACTAAACTCCAAACTATTTTTGACGGCTCAGATGGCAATAAGACTTCTATTGCTTTGGGTTATGTAAATTCAATTACTTCAAGCTATTCAAAAAATCTTCTGCTCGATACAAAAAATAAATCAGGAATCAAAGGAGCTATTTCAGGAAGTCTTAATCCAGAAGTTCGAGTTTGGTATAATCCGGACCTAAAAACACGTAATTTTATGATTCCAAGTATAATGGGACTTGTCCTTATGGTCATTACAACAATTTTGATGTCAATGGCTGTTGTTAAGGAAAGAGAAATTGGAACTTTAGAGCAGCTAATTGTAACACCTATTAAACCCTATCAGCTTATTTTGGGTAAAATAATTCCTTTTATTATCATTGGCTTTCTAGAGGTGCTTCTTGTATCTTCTATTATGATCTTCTGGTTTGATATTCCGGTAAGGGGAAGTTATTTCTTCCTGATTTTTTCATCCCTTTTATTTGTATTGTCAACTTTAGGACTTGGACTATTTATCTCTACAATTTCAAAAACGCAGCAGCAGGCTATGATGGTTGCCCAGTTTGGAATAATGATGCCAATGATTTATTTGTCTGGTTTTGCTTTCCCAATTGAAAATATGCCCAAGATAATACAATACCTGACCTATGTGATTCCGCTGAGATACTATATTACTATTTTACGGGGAATTATACTAAAAGGTGTTGGATTTGGAGATCTATGGCAGGAACTTCTTGCTCTTTTTATGACAGGTGTAATAATTCTTTTGGCTAGTGCTATGAGGTTTAAGAAGAGACTTGAGTAAAAGATGCAAAAGTAAATAAAAGTTTAAATAAAATTAAGAGAAAGATCGAAGTAAAAGCAAAAGGAAAAAACAGGCCAATTTGAATAAGTCACTCGTTGGTTGAAGTTTTACGTTTGGACTTATTCAATTTGACCCTTTTTGCAAATAGTTTTACCAAAAGTATTTTAAACAAATAACAATTGTACAAGAATGAATACTGGTAGTAATACAATAAGTGAAAATTTGAATATGTAACTGAAAAAGTCTGGCATTTTTATATTGTTTTCCTCTGCAACAGATTTTACCATAAAATTCGGTCCATTGCCTATATAGGTCATACTACCAAAAAATACTGATCCAATACAAATACCTCTTAATATCAAATTAGGAATCCCGGCTGTCTCCGGGGCCTGCCCAAGACCTAAGGCAAGTGAATGGAAAGTAACAGCAGTTGGAGTGTTGTCAAGAAAACTGCTTAGAGCGCCGGAAGCATAATAGAACTGATGCGCTAGTGTTACACCTAGATCCTTTGCATTTTCTTTTAGATATAGCAGGCATGGTACCATTGTTACGAAAATTCCAAGGAATAAATAGGCAACTTCTTCAATTGGCGCCCAGGTAAAATTGTTTGATACTCTTGTGAGCCTTGTCGTAAAAAGTAATGAAAGCAAAGCCATAAACAAAATTACAGCTTCCCTTAGAAATCTTAAATTATCGTAGGATTTTATTAAACCGACATATTGCTCATTTATGAAGGCAACGGCTAGAACTACTCCCAGAAGCCATATAAAATTAAGTTTCCCTTGGATTTTTATTGGCCTGATATTACTCCTGTCTAGCATTACTTTCTCTGGCTTTTCTTTTTTGTGGTAGTATGAATCAACAAAATAATAAATAACCAGTAAAAGCCCATTTGCTACGAACCATTCGGGAAGAAGTTTGAAAAACCAGGAGAAAGATGCGCCTCTTAAGTACATCATAAATAGTGGAGGATCGCCAAGAGGTGTAAGTAAACCTCCGCAGTTTGCTACAATACCTATAAAAAAAAGTATTGTATGGACCTTAAAATCTCTTTCTTTATTTGTTTGTATAATTGGCCTGATAAGAAGCATTGCAGCACCAGTTGTACCCATAATAGATGCTAACACAGCGCCAATGGCAAGAAATAAAGTGTTCACTGATGGCTTTGCCTCAATGTCCCCTGTTAAATATATTCCTCCTGTGATTGTATATAATGACCCCAGAAGTATTATAAATGGTACATAGTCAAATAATAGTGTCTCAAGAAGGACCTCCCACCTTCCCGATGAAACCAGGAAAATTAAAATTGGAAGGCTTAATAAAGATGCAATGATCAGCTTGTTCCTGTTTTTCTCCCAAAAATGGTTAAAAAACAGGGGGAATATTGCAATTGAAACCAACATAAGAATAAAAGGGACTAAACTTAATATAGGAATTCTGCTAAGACTTGCTTCCATGTTTTCCCCACACTTGATAAATTTAAATTATTTGTTGAATCAGAATTTCATTTCAAAACTAATAAATTCTTTTTGAATAAAGAACAATATTTGCATTTTGGCCATAGATAGCAAAGTTTATTATATTACAAATTGTAAAATTAAAAATAGTAATACGAAAAATTTTCCAGAAAAAAATTAGCGGGGAATCATATAAGTCCTTAAGTTGTTTATTAAAAAGAAAAATTATTTTAGATGAATAGCTGATTTTAATGGCTGATCTTAGCCTTAAAAGTTTGATGATTAATTATTAGAGTAAATGAAAAGACGAAATTTTATAAAAAGAAGTGCTTATGCGGCTTTGGGACTGGCTTTGTCTTCTGGTATTTCTGGACAAAACAAACTACAGGCTGCCGTAAAACCCATTAACAGACCAACACCTGAATCATGGCCTGAAAATAAAATCTCACTTGCATGGATTGGACATTCTACCGTATTTATTAATTTTTTTGGAGTTAAGATACTTACAGACCCAGTCTTCTTTGAACGCGTAGGAGTTTATTTCTTTGGCTATACCTGGGGCCCTTCTAGATACACACTGCCAGCATTGTTTATAAGTGAGATACCAAAACCTGATCTGATCTTGCTTTCTCATTCACATATGGATCATACTGATTATGAATCCTTAAAATACTTTTCCAAAAAATTCCCATCCCAGATTGATGTGGTTTCATCTTATATGTCTAAAGATGTTTTCGAAGATCTCAACTGGCGATCTATTAAAGAACTTGATTGGGGAGAGGAATATTTTATAAATGGCCTTACAATAAGGGCCCTTGAGGTCAAGCATTTTGGTTGGCGCTTTCCATGGGAAAAAGATCGCTCGCGCGGCTACATGAAAGGGGCAAGAAGCTATAATGCATACTTGCTGAAAAGAAATGGGAAAAAGATGCTTTTCGGCGGTGATACAGCTAACACGGATAAGTTGAATGCAATAAAAGATGAAAATGTTGATATTGCAATCATGCCTGTTGGCGCATATAATCCCTGGAAATTTAACCACTGTAACCCGGAAGAAGCCCTGAAAATGGCTGATAATCTAAATGCAAAGTATTTTGTCCCTGTCCATTGTAATACTTTTCAGCAGGGGAGAGAGCCTAAAGAAGAACCAATTCAGTGGGTTAAAAGATCAATCGTAAACTACAGACTGCAACTTGCCTTGGATGACATCGGCAAGACGTTTTCACTGTAAGTATTTTTCTCCAAGAGTACTTTTTTTAAAGTACTTTTATTTAGAGTACTTTTACCTAAAAATATTTTTACTTTAGGTTATTTTACTTTGATTATTCACTTTTACTATGGCTTGAAATTTCTTGTTTCTCAATATTCTATTTATCTTAATAATAGTGTCTCGATACTTAGCTCCCTATGAATAATTGAAATAGCTTTACTATGAAAATAAAGGATATAATGAGGCTTTTGAATAAAGATGGATGGTATGTTTACCGTAATGAGGGTAAGTACACCATCCATTTAAGACATCCAATTAAGCTGGGTGTAATTACTATAACTGGAGATCATTCTGGCAAACTCGGGGACCTTTCTATACGAAATATATTAGATCTTGCAGGCCTATAAAATGAAAAAGTATCTGATTGTAATTGAAAGTACTGAAAATGGCTATTCGGCTTATTCTCCTGATATTCAGGGGTGTGTTGCTTTTGGACATACTAAGGAAGAAACAGAAAAGAATATCCTTGAAGCTATAAGAAATCATTTGGAATCCTTAAAAGAAGAGGGATACAAAACCCCCGAACCTAAATGTTATGCGAAATATTTCGAAATTGTAGACTAGCTTTTCTGCAAACGTTCACTGAATGCTTTATCAAAATATCATTTGACAATATTGGAATTATTTCTAATGTTTATCTGTATTTTATTCCCATAGTTTAGTAAAAAAAATCCTAAATAGTTCTGAAATAATCAGTAGTCTTTCAGGAAAATATAAAAATTACTAATTTTTCGGATGTCTACATGAAAACATTTCTTCCCCTTATTTGTATATGGCTTACAATAGTTAGCTCAAATCTTTTTTCTCAAAACGTTTCGAAAATCTCTCCTGTTAACCTTGAGGGGCGACACTCGATCTATCTGTTTGCAGGAATGAAAATTAATTCATCCTCTTCTGCAAATGCGACATTAACGGCGGCAAAATCTGAAGTAAATGCGCAGTTTGGTATTGGCTATAGGTATTGGTTTATGAATGAATGGGCTGTTAATGCAAGTATCGGATTCTTTGGAGCCGAGACAGATTTAAATTATTCTAAAGTAGAATCAATAACAATTATTCCAATATTATTTGGCTTTAATTATTTTCCTCAGGCTCTTGCTCTTGGAAGTGTCGGTCGCGCATTTATTGGAATAAATATGGGAGCTTATATGGGGAATGCGACAAAGAATAGTTTTAGCTTTAATAGTTTGGGTAGTGGTTCTGTTAGCGAGACTGTTTTTGGAATTGAACCAAACGCTGGAATTGATTTTATAGTTTCTGATTGGCTGAGGATCGGACCTTCTCTTTCTTATCATTTCATAAGTGACTTTAAGGAAGTTATTGGAAATAAAAAAAATTACAGTGGACCTATCTTTTCAATTAACATAGGCCTTCTCTTGTAAATGAAATAGCTTGTTATTTATAACGAAAAGTGTACTTTATAAAATAAGCAGACTGCAAACTTCCATCGTGTTGTAAATATGTTATAGAATTGACATTCTTAAAAAGAAAAATAAAAGTATGTAAATAAATTCGAAAGTTAGGCTTTTTATATGAGTGTACTGTTTTCAAAACTAAAGATTAGAGATCTGGAATTTAAGAATAGAGTCTTTGTTTCCCCCATGTGCCAGTACTCAAGTCTGGGCGGACTTCCGAATGATTGGCACTTTGTACATCTTGGCTCGCGTGCTATTGGGGGTGCTGGCCTTGTTATGGCCGAAGCTACGGCCGTTTCACCTGAGGGCAGAATCTCACCAGATGACCTTGGTATTTGGTCTAAAGAACATGAAGAAGCTTTTAAGAGAATTACACAATTTATTACTTCTCATGACTCACTTTGCGGAGTGCAGCTTGGTCATGCTGGAAGAAAAGCTTCAACATATGCTCCTTGGAAGGGAACCGGTCAGATAAAACCTGAGCAGGGTGGCTGGAAAACTATTGCTCCAAGTCCAATTGCTTTTGCTGAAAATTATCCAACACCAACCGAAATGACAAAACTGGATATTCAAAATGTTATATCTCAGTTTGCTGAATCGTCACAAAGAGCTGTGCGCGCAGGCTTTAACTTAATTGAACTTCATATGGCTCATGGTTATCTTATTCATCAGTTCTTATCTCCAATTTCAAATCAAAGATCTGATGAATATGGTGGAAATCTGGAAAACAGATGCCGCTTTGCTCTTGAAGTTGCAAAAGCTGTTAGAGAGCTGCTCCCTGAAGGTATGCCTCTTTTTGCACGAATTTCGTCAACAGACTGGGCAGAAGGCGGCTGGGATATAGATCAATCACTATACCTTGTTCATAGGTTGAAAAACTTAGGCGTAGATTTAATTGACTGCTCAAGCGGCGGAGCGGTCATAAAAGCTTCAATACCTGTTGGCCCTGGATATCAGGTGATCTTTTCTGAACAGATCCGTAAAGAAACAGGTATCCTTACAGGTGCCGTTGGACTTATTACCTCTGCCGAACAGGCTGAACAGCTGCTTGCAACAGGGCAGGCTGATGCGGTTTCCCTTGGAAGAGAATTTCTGAGGGATCCTTACTGGCCTTTACATGCAGCAAAACTGCTTCGCCAGGAAATTAACTGGCCTGAGCAGTACCTTAGAGCAAAATAGGTGCATGCCTCTGATTTTGCATTCCTCTTATATTAAAACAAAAATTCCAATCCTTGTAAGTTTTTCCCCTTTGACATACTATCCTGAAAATGGGACTTAGCTAAAGTCTAGAGATAATTTATCTAGTCTTCCACTTTCCCCCCCCATGTAAGATCAAGCGAAAAATGTTGAAAATGTGAGGAACGTTTTTTATTTTTCGACTGTTTAAGTAGAATAGTCGAAAAGTCTAATTATTTAAAACTACAACAAGAATCATATAAAATGAACGAAATAATTTGTAAAGAAAGAGAAAAACAAATCTTACGGGCTGCTAGAAATATTTTTGCACAATATGGTTTTGCCAAAACCACGATGGAAGATATTTCTGCTGAAGTTGAAATGGGCAAAGCTTCACTCTACTATTACTTTCCAACAAAGGAGAGTTTATTTGAATCTGTTATTTCGCAGGAAAGAGATGAGTTTATGGAAAAGATCGGACTTACACTTGCAAAAGAAAATACAGAATCGCAAAAGCTCAGAACATATGTTGAAGAGAGAATTGGCTTTTTTAAACAGCTTATGAACCTTGGTATGCTTTCAAATCATTCTTTCCTCGATAAAAGCTCATTCCAGCAAAAGCTCTCAGATGAATTTTCTGATAAAGAAATGAAGGTAATTGAAAACATAATTAGAAATGGTATTACTACGGGCGAATTCCAGAAGGACATTAATGCCGAAGAACTTTCTAGTGTCCTGATCCATTTGCTGCAAGGACTGCGCTTAAGAGTTATTAGAAAAGCTTTGGGTAAGCAAATGGATAATAAGCTATATCGCGAACTCCGCCGTGAGATGACCATTACGATCGATATTTTTATAAAAGGAATTGAATTAAAAAAATAGGAGACTTTGGAAGTGAATGAAGAACAGGAGTTAAAAAATAGAAAACTGACAAATAATAATGGTCATGAGCCGCGTGACCTGTCTGAGCAAAAGGATAAAAACTCAAAACCTCTTTATAGAACTTTAAGAATACTTATCCCGGTCTTTGTAATTCTTGTCTTGTCCGGAATAGGATACTATTGGTATCTGGGGACAAAAGGCTATGTATCAACAGATGATGCTTTTGTTGATGGCGATAAAGCTTCTATAAGTTCTAAAATGCTTGGCCGTATTACAAAACTTACTGTTGATGAAGGTGATACGGTAAAACAAGGACAGGTGCTTGTTAGATTAGATACAACGGATTTGAAAGCTCAGGAAAGACAAATCTCTGCAGCTATAGCTAGCGCTCAGCAGAGTATTCAACTCTCCAAGGTAAACCTGGAGCGGGCTAAGGATGATTTTCAAAGGGCAAAATCACAGTTTCAAAATAATATTATACCCAAGGAACAATATGACCATGCAAACCGCGCCTTAGAGGCTGCTCAGGCAGATTATAATATTTCTATTTCGAAAGTTAACGCTACTAAAGCTCAGCTTGGTGTTGTTCAAGCTCAGCTTCAAAATGGCTTGATCGTCTCTCCTATAAGCGGAGTTGTTGCAAAACGATGGGTCTTAGAGGGGGATGTAGTTCAGCCTGGACAACCAATCTATACGGTCTATGATACAAAAAATCTTTGGGTAACTGCGCAGCTCGAGGAAACAAAATTAAGAGAGATAGCTCTTGGGGATTCGGTTGAGATCTCTGTCGATGCTTTCCCGGATAGGCAGTTCTATGGTAGAGTAATCCAGATGGGGTCAAATACGGCTTCCCAATTCTCACTTATTCCTCCAAACAATGCCTCTGGAAATTTTACCAAAGTTACACAAAGAGTGCCTGTAAAGATCTCTATTGATGGCCCGGGTAAAGTATCTGGTAAAATATCTGGAAAAAAAGCTTTCTTTTCTTTACTCCCTGGTATGTCAGTTGAAGTGAAAGTAAAGGAGGCCGGCAAAAACAATGGCTAAGAATTCTTTCCATACAAAACTTGCCCAAAGTATTCCATCGCTTCACTATGAGCATTCCTCATATAAGTGGTGGGTACTTGCAAATATAATGGTTGGAACATTTATGGCTGTCTTGGATTCAACTATTGTAAATGTTGGACTTACAAAGATCATGACAGCCTTTGGTACCGATGTGGATAAAATTGAATGGGTCCTTACAGCTTATCTTTTGGTCTTTGCTGTAATGCTGCCGACCTCAGGTTGGGTAGCTGATCACTTTGGATATAAAAAAACTTATGGTTTTGCACTTTTCCTTTTTACTTTAGGCTCATTTTTGTGCAGCCTTTCCTGGAATGAAGATGCACTTATTGCATTTAGATTAATTCAAGGCTCGGGGGCAGGTTTTATGATGCCTGTTGGTATGGCTATAATAACACGCGAGTTCCCACCGGAAAAAAGAGGGATTGCCCTTGGATTTTGGGGTATTGCAGCTGCCGCTTCTGTATCACTTGGCCCAATGATTGGCGGTTATTTAATAGATAATTTCAACTGGCAGGCAATTTTCGATGTCAATGTCCCGGTTGGAATACTAGGTATGATTGCAACATTTATTATTCAGCGCGAGTATAAAACTGAACATACTCGTTCCTTTGATTTTGCAGGTTTCATTTCTATGACAGTCTTTCTTTCTTTTCTTCTGCTCGGACTCTCGAATGGAAATGCTTCCTGGAATACCGGCGGATGGACTTCTCCTTTTATTTTAACCTGTTTTGCCCTTGCTATTATTGGCTTTGTTGTATTTTTAGCTACGGACCTGACTGTTGAGCATCCTTTGATTGAACTTAGCTTGCTTAAAGATTTCAACTTCTCGGTTACTAACGCGATCTTGTTTATATTCGGAATTGGCCTATTTGGAAGCACCTTCCTTTTACCATTGTATCTGGAGAATTCCTTGAATTATACTGCTCTTCAGGCTGGACTTGTTTTCTTCCCCGTAGGAGTCATTCAGGCCATAATGTCTCCGATCTCGGGATTTTTAGCCGATAAAATTAATCCAAAGATTCCAGCTTTTATTGGTATTGTTTTACTTGCCATAAGCCTGTATCTGAATAATTTCTTGTCTCTCTATAGTGAACAATCTCAGATTATGCTGCCCCTTTATCTTAGAGGTCTTGCAATGGGAATGCTTTTTACTCCTTTGAGTACTATTGCCCTTGCCGGAATCCCAAGACCAAAAATGGCACAAGCATCCGGACTGTTTAACGTTATTAGACAGATTGGTGGAAGTTTTGGCGTAGCAATACTTGGAACTATGCTTACAAGAAGAGTGATTTTCCATACAGCTATAAATGGTCAGTCGGTTGATCAATACTCTCCTACATTCCGTTCCATACAAAATGGTATCCAGGGTTTTGTTCAGCAGTCAAATGGCGGCTCTGGTAGCCAACTTCTAACCAAATCAAAGGTTCTTATTGCTCAACACCTGGCAAATCAGGCATTCGTTCAGTCTGTAGATGATGATTTTTTAATAGCTGCTGGTATAACCTTTCTTTGTCTTGTCCCTTTGTTTTTCCTGCGTTACAGGAAAAGTAAAAATAGAGAGAAAATAGCAGCAATGGAGTAATTCTTTTTTAGAGTAAGGATATTGAAATGAAAAATATAGTGTTGACCTTAATGATAGTGTCTTTAACATCGCTTTATATAAATGCACAACAGCAACAAATGAAAATATCTCCTCCTAAGGAGGTAGTAGATAAAAACGGAAATTTACAGATGGTTAATTTGCAATCGAAAATCCTTCATCAAGGAAATGAGATAGATCTTAAGAAGGCAATTGAAATGACAATCCAAAGCTATCCTGCAATTAAACAGGCTGAAGAACTTGTCGGTGTTGCAGAGGCTAGGATAAATCAGCAGAATACTACTTATTCTCCTAATATTGATGTAACGGCTAGCTATACAAGAATTTCACCAATACCAGAATTTACCTTTGGCGGACTTTCAGCAGCTCTTGCACCTGCTAATAACTATGACGCCCACCTTAGTCTTCAGCACACTGTCTATGATTTTGGTAAACGTAATGCACAGTCTGAGCTGGTAAGGTCTTATAAAACTTCTGCTGTAGATAATATCGATCTTCTGAAATCAAATCTTGCCTTTCAGACTATACAGACATTTTACTCTGTACTGTTTTTAAGGCAAAGCCTTCAGGTTAAAGATGAACAGATTGATAACCTGAACAAACATATGCAGGTAACACAGGCAAGGATTCAGAGTGGTTCAGCAACGGATTTTGACCTTTCTACTACACAGGTAAGACTGGCTTCGGTAGAGAATCAGAGAATCGATATTGAAAACGAAATAAGAAAACAGGAAGTAAATTTAAGAAGCCTCCTTGGACTTCCCTCTAGTAGTGAAGTAAATCTAAAGGGAGATCTTCAGTACTCTTTTTCTGCGGTAAATGCCGACTCACTAATGAAAATTGCTAGTGTACAAAGAAGTGAATTGAAGCTGGCAAAAGATTCGGAGATAAGTGCAGAAAAAATGAAACAAACTTCCCATCTTTCTGATATGCCAAGCTTAGGTGTTGGTCTATCATACGGAATAAAAAATGGTCTGGAGCCTAACATAGACGCTCTTAGAGGTAACTGGGCTGCCGGAGTTTTATTCCATTATCCTATTTACAATGGACAAAGATCACGCACCATGGAAGAGGAATCTGAGGCTAACTTGCTTGCCGCTCAGGCTCATACAAGCGAAGTTGAATTATCTATCAGAACGGAAATTAACCGTGCTATCTCGGATATTGCTGCAGCGCAAAATCAAATCCAGACTGTTAAGGTGCAGGTGGAACATGCAAAAAAAGCACTCCAGAGAGCTGAACTTCAATATAGGGATGGAATAATTAGCAATCTTGACCTTTTAGATGTTCAAACTGGACTTACAGAAGCTCAGCTTTCAGAATTGCAGATAGCTTACAGGAATCTTGTTAGCTTTTACCAGCTAAAAAAGGCAGTAGGGGATAAAGTTTGGTGAAAAAGATAAAGTCTGGTATTGCCTTTACCAGACTTTCTTCCTTAATTATTTATTTAACTAATATCTATTTAATGAAATTCAGCTAACTGTCTGCGAAATTCTCTTAGGTCGTTTATTATAAAAATATCGGTACCTTTCATCATATTTATATACGACCTGGATGCTCTGCCTCCTAGTATTATCTTAATGCCTTTACCTTTTAGCTCATTTAGCTTTGTTAAATAATTTCCAACTAGAGGATCATATAATGGATATACAAGGCTAAGACAAATAAGCTTTGCCTTCGAAGCCTTTGAAGCTAAAACTATCTCCTCTACAGGTAGATTTGTTCCCAGGTGAACAACATTCCACCCCACTGAGCCCCCAACAGTTGAGACTATTAAGGCACCTAACTCATGGTGCTCTCCCTGTGGGGTTGCGGATATCAGAATAGGCGAGCTTTTAGCATTCTTATACAGCCCTCTTTGATAATGAAGAAAATCTGCGATTTCTGAGCTTGCCAGGTGCTCCTGTGCTATTGTTAATATTCCTTCTTCCCATTTTTCCCCAATTGTATTTATTAAAGGTATTATTAAGCGCTCAAGTAATTCATTTTGACCTAGCTCAGCTGAAGCTTTAATTAAAATATCCTTTAACCCACCCTGATCAAAATTATAAATTGAAACAAGGCAGCTTTGCAAATAATCTGATGAAAATCTTCTGTTACCTGAATATTCTTCAAAATCTGCTCTTTGAGCAGATGCTTCCCTAAATGAAGTGCTCAAAATACTTTTTAATTTTTCTTTGGGAAAATTAGCAATACTGCCTATACTAAATCCTGATGATACGGCTTGCCGAAGAAGTCTAAGCTTTTCTATTTCTTCATCAGTGTATAACCTTCTATTTGTATCTGTTCTCTTTGGATTTAGTATTCCATAGCGCTTTTCCCATGCTCTTATAAGGTAAGTGCTTAGACCTGTAAGGCTTGATACTGCCTTTATGGCATATTGTGGCTTTGTATTCATATTAAATCTTTAACATTATGTCTAATATATTGATAAAATATACAGAAAATAAAAAATATTCAACATTGTGGAACTCTTTAACTTAGACAAAAGTTATACAATTTATATTTTGTAACAGTTCAGGAAAAATTCTATGAAATCAGCTATACTAATGTTCATCTTGTTTTTTTTTACTTCTATACTTAATTCATCAGAACTACTGACCGGATCAGTCAAAGGGAAGGTGATTGATCTTTCCACTCAGCAGCCGCTTGAAGGGGTAAATATTGTTATTAATGGAATGAGCAAAGGGACTGTTACAAATGAGAAAGGGGAATATTTATTAGAAGGCATTCCACCTGGAAGGTATGAAATTAGGGCTTCAATGATTGGCTTTATAACAGCCGTTACTTCGGAAGTGATAGTAAATAATGTCCGCTCAGCGGAAGTTGATTTTCAGCTTCAGAGCTCGGTAATTACATTGAATTCAATAACCGTTAAGTCTGACTATTTTCGAAAGAATTCTACAGAATTTAACAGCGTAGCTAACTTTTCCTTCGAAGAGATTAGGCGCTCTGCAGGGGGCTTTGAGGATGTAGTAAGAGCAATCTCAGCTCTGCCTGGGATTGCTCAGGCAGAAGCTGGTAGAAATGATATGATTGTTAGAGGAGGAGCTCCTTCAGAAAACCTTTATACTGTTGATAATATTGTTATACCAAATATTAATCATTTCGGAAGCCAGGGCTCTTCTGGTGGACCGCTAAGCTATATAGACCTTAATTTTGTGAGGGATATAGATCTCTCTACTGGAGGCTTCTCTTCTGCCTATGGTGATAAGATCTCTTCTGTAATGAAAATTAACTTACGCGAGGGAAGAAAAGATAGGTTAGGTGGCAAACTTACCATCTCTGCTACACAGTTCGGTCTGAATGCTGAGGGGCCCCTTAGCGAAAAAACAAATTTCCTCCTATCTGCAAGAAGAAGCTATCTTGATCTTATTTTTAAGGCTGCAGGTTTTGGTTTTGTCCCTGAGTACTATGACCTGCTAAATAAAATATCTTTTTCAATGGATAATAATAACACACTGTCTTTTCTGTTTATTGGAGCTTTAGATAAGATAAATTATTTCAATAATACGACTGAACAGCGCTTTACAAATTCAAAAACCTTGGGCAATGACCAGTTCCAATATGTTAGCGCACTTAGTCTTAAACATCTATTTAATAAAGGGTTTATGAACCTTAGCCTTAATAGAAACTATACAAAATTTAATTTTTCCCAAAAAGACACTCTGCAAAATCCCATTTTCTTAAACAACTCAATTGAACAGGAGAATAACTTTCAGGCAGATATCGTATTTAAACCTTCGCAGGCCTCTGAGTTTAGTGCAGGAATATTGTATAAGATTATTGGGTTTAATTCAGATATAAAATTACCCTTCTTCAAGACTAGCTTTGGCGATACTCTTCAGATAAGCTCGTTAAATAAAAGTGATAAGTTTCAGAAATTTGGAAGTTTTATTCAATATTATTCGAGGATTAGTTCTCTTGTTGGGTTAACAGCTGGTTTAAGAATGGATTACTTTGACGGGATCAAAAACCCGTGGACATTTAGTCCAAGAATCTCTTTATCAATTTTTGCAGATGAAATTACAACAATAAACATGAGCACAGGTCTCTACTACCAGAGCCCTTCATATATTTGGCTTTTGGGAGATGAGAAAAATAAGGAATTAAAAAACATTCGATCTACTCATTATATTCTAGGCTTTGAAAGACGCCTAAGAGAGGATCTGCAGCTTAGGGTTGAAGGATTCTTTAAGTTTTATGATGACTATCCTGTCAGCACACTTAGGCCCTATCTTATTTTGTCTAATACAGGTACAGGCTTTGGGGGAAGTGAGGATAATTTCTCCTCATTTGCTTTGGAACATCTTGTAAATAAAGGTAAAGGTAATTCCAGGGGAGTTGAATTGCTTCTTCAAAAGAAGTCCTCGACCAATCCATTCTATGGTATCGCAAGTATTACATATAGCTGGGCAGATTTTACAGCTCTGGATAACATTAAAAGACCTGGAATTTTTGACCAGAGATTCATATTAAATTTAAGTGGAGGCTATATATTTAATGAAAACTGGGAAAGCTCTATTAGATTTCGCTATGCTTCAGGCAGACCTTATACTCCCTTTAATCAGGATGGTACACAAAACGTAACTAGCTATAACTCTTTGCGCTTTAATTCTACTCATAGTCTTGATGTTAGGGTTGATAGAAGATGGAATTTCGAACACTGGGCTCTTATTACATATATAGACATTCAAAATGTATATAATAGAAAAAATATTAGTTCGATTAGTTGGGATGAAAGAAAAAACTCAGTAAAAGATCCTTCTTCAATAGGTATACTTCCTTCCATCGGCTTTAGTGCTGAGTTCTAGGAATGAATCTATTATTTTGGGGGGATCTACAAAAGTTTTGCTTCGAAAATTAGATCTATTAAACATATAAAATTGATTTTTATCTTTTCAAAGACTGGCAGTTAATCTGATTTTTTTTATATTAGCTCTTGTTTACTGCTTTCTATATTAAATTTGAAATAAATTCAGGGTCATGAAAAGATGAATCAAATAATCGGACAAAACCTGACAGTCACACAGGTCATACAGCTCATGCTGGCCCCTGCCGTAATGATAAATGCCTGTGGATTGCTAATTCTTGGTATTAATAATAAATATTCAATAGTTGTAAACAGAATACGTCTTCTTAATGAAGAAAAAAGAAGACTAGCTCTAAAGGCTGGGGAAAGAATCTTTACATATGAGGAAAATGTAAGGCTTGAAAGTCTGGCAAAACAGCTTAAAGAATTAGTATTCCGCGTAAAATTAGTCAGAAATTGTGTCCTATGTTATACTACTGCAGTAGCACTGTTTGTCTTGACTTCACTCCTTATCGCAATGGATTTTTATAATAATGATCTTGGCTTAAAAAATGTCATTATTGCATCGTTCCTTATGGGAATGATTGTAGTCTTTATTGGTGTAGGCTTTGCATTCTTTGAGACTAAGAAAGCCTATGATATTGTTCAGTATGAAGTTAGGGCAGATGAGTAGAAAAAGACTTTTTACAGAAGACGACCTTCTTTTACCTGAGAATATGATAATGCTCTATGCTCGTGGTGCTTTTCCTATGGCTGATGAAAATGGAAAAATTGATTGGTATTTGCCTGATATACGAACCATTATTCCCCTTGAAGATTATAATTATCCGCGGAGCCTTAGGAAATTTATGGAGCAAACTGACTTTGTTTATAAATTTGATTCCGATTACCTTTCCGTAATTAGGAACTGCGCTTCAAGGGAAACCACATGGATATCAGAAAAGCTTATTGATGCCTACAAAGGTTTGTATAACCAGGGAAATCTTCATTCTGTCGAAACCTACCAGGATGGAACCCTTGTAGGTGGCTTGTACGGCGTTTCCTTTAAAGGAGCCTTTTTTGGAGAATCTATGTTCTCAAAAGTTTCACAGGCCTCAAAGGCTAGTTTAATCAAGCTTATTGAGCATTTGAATGAAAAAGGCTTTGTGCTTCTTGATGTCCAATATCAAACCGAACACTTAAGCATGTTCGGTGCAAAGGAAATCACTCTTCAGGAGTACGACCAGATTCTCCTTAAGGCTTACCAAAGAGAGTGTACATATTAGGGATAAAATCTTAAACCGAGTGCCAGGTCAACTGCCGATCCTGTCTCTGGAGCTAGTCCGACTAGCACACCAAAATGGAGGAATATTTCAAGCGGGCTTCTGTTTGGAATAACATTCAGGCCAAAAAGCCCTCTGATACCAAACCCAACATTATCTCCTTCACGTACATAGAACCGGTTTCCTTCTCCTTTATATAGAAAACCGTTGTTACTGCCTCCGAAACCTAAAGCTCCTCCTGCTCCTGCATAAAGCTTTACTATCCTCGACTGAAATGCATCAAAATGCCATAGGTAATCCACATCAATCCTTGGACTACCAAAATATGACCCTCCTATGTCTGCATCTAGGGCATTCTCTGAATTAAACCAATATTTTATCGTTCCTCCCAAAGGCTCACCTACTATGATTCCGAATCCAAAATTGTGTCCTTGGGGTCCCCTTTGGGCTGATATATTATTACATATTCCGAATGTCATTAATAAAAAAATTATCAGCAACGGATATCTAAACATTATCTTTTTCTCCAAAAATGTACTTTTTTTACCTATTATACCTTAAGTACTTTCAATTTACCTGAAAATATTAAAAATTCCTAACTGAAAAATTTTCCTGCAGTCCTCTCATTCTACTGAGATCTCAAAAATCTAGTGCTGCTTTCTTTCTCATGATTTGAGGAATAATTATTTACCCTAAAAACTTTAGAAAAAAATTATATAATAAAAGGAATTAATTACTTAGAATATTTTTTTGAGGTTTCCAAATGCAACAGACTTTTAAGGAAATTGAAAAGCAGAAGAAAAACTCAAATGACCTTTTCTCTCCAAGAACAGCTTTTGCCCATAGGTTTAAGACAATCAGAGAATATACAGAGACTATTTGCACTCCTCTTAAGACCGAGGATTTCGTCATTCAGTCAATGCCAGATGTTAGTCCTGCCAAATGGCACCTTGCACATACAAGTTGGTTTTTTGAAACCTTTGTACTGAAGAATTTCGATAAATCTTACAGAGAGTTTAATCCTGTGTTTAATTATCTTTTTAATTCCTATTATGTACAGGTCGGCCCTAGATTCACTCGTTCTGAAAGGGGGCTGCTTTCTAGACCAACGGTTGAAGACGTCTATCAGTACAGAAGCTATGTTAACTTTCATTTCCTCAATTTACTTGAAGATGCTTCCCTTGATGATTTTCAAAAGATGATTCCCATTATTGAACTCGGACTGAACCATGAACAACAACATCAGGAATTAATCCTTACGGATATTAAACATGTCTTTTCGGTTAATCCACTTAAACCGGTTTATCTTAAAAGAGAAAGAGGCAAATTTAAAGCAAATAACCTGGAATGGATAAAATTTGATGAGGGCATTTATTTTATTGGTCACCAGGGAGATGATTTTGCCTTTGATAATGAGGGCCCAAAGCACAGGGAATTTGTAGAACCATTTCAGATCTCATCCCGCTTAATTACAAATGGAGAGTTTTTGGAGTTTATCGATCACGGCGGATATGACAGGCCTGAACTCTGGCTTTCAGACGGATATGCAGCTCTGCTTCGTGAGGGCTGGAAGTCTCCATTATACTGGATAATAGATAAAGATCAAAAGAAACATGAAATATTTACTTTGAGCGGACTTGAAGAACTTAACCTTGATGAGCCAGTCTGTCACATTAGTTTCTATGAGGCCGATGCTTTTGCTAGATGGAAAGACTGTAGACTTTTAACTGAAACTGAATGGGAAGTTGCAGCCTCAGGAAGTCCTTTAAAAGGTAATTTCCTTGAGGATTCATTCTATCATCCCATTACTTGCCATGAGCAAAATGGACTACAAATTGAACAACTCTTTGGAGATCTTTGGGAGTGGACAAGAAGCTCTTATTCTCCTTATCCAGGATATAAAACTCCTCCGGGGGCTATAGGTGAATATAATGGGAAATTTATGTCTGGACAGATGGTCCTAAGAGGCGGATCATGTGTTACTCCACGCTCACATATTAGAGCTACTTATAGAAATTTCTTCGCCCCTCCCTCTAGGTGGCAATTTACAGGTATTCGCCTTGCAAAGGATGGTAAATAATGGAATTAAAAACTAATTCATATGCGACAAAGGATATTTTATCCGAAATTACTGATGGTTTGTCAGGATTTCCCAAAACACTCCCCTATAAATTATTCTATAATAATGAAGGCTCTGACCTATTTGACCAAATCTGCAATCTGAAAGAATATTATCTTACCCGGAAAGAAATGGAAATAATGACCGGCAACATTAAAGAAATTGCTGATCTATTAGGTGAAGATATTACACTTATCGAACTTGGAAGTGGAAACAGTAGAAAAACCAGGCTTTTGTTTGATAACCTTTCCGGCATAAAAACCTATATCCCAGTAGATATTTCAGATGAGTACCTGCATGATTCAGTGGCATCAATAAAGAAGGATTACCCCTCGTTAAATGTGATACCAAAATGCCACGACTATACAGCAGACTTAAAGCTCCAGATTCAGGAAGATCTTCAGCAAGGGCGTAGAATAGTCTTCTTCCCTGGCTCAACAATAGGAAATTTTACCCCATTTGAAGCCAGAGATTTTCTTTTTAATCTACTAAATATAATAGGAAGTAGTGGGGGAATCTTAATTGGAGTCGACCTTAAAAAGAAGAAAGAACTTCTCCAAATGGCTTATAACGACAATAAGGGAATTACCGCAAAGTTCAACTTAAATATACTTAAAAGATTGAACGATGAATTTTGCGCAGATTTTAACCTGGAGAATTTCAGGCATAAGGCTTTATATAATGAGACTGAAGGTAGAATAGAAATGTATCTTATAAGCCTGACTGATCAGTCTGTAAAACTTTGCAATTCTACTTTCAGTTTCAAAAAGAATGAAAAAATCTTAACTGAATATTCATATAAATATAATGTCGATGAGTTTAAAGAGCTCCTAAAAGACAAGCTTAGACTAAAGAGGGCTTGGATAGATAATGAAAAAATGTTTAGTGTCCAATATTTTGAACCAGTAAAGTAATATTTGCACAGTGGCATTATGAAAATAACATACTAGTGTAAATAATATTTTTGAAACTCAAAGGATTTGCTTTGATAAGTCCGTTTATCTTACTTCGGCCTATTGAAAATAAGCCCAATTCTGTTATTATTTTTATATAGGTCTTTTCTGCATTTATAAACTAATTTGGTCATTAGAGACAGGCCAGATCTACAAATAAGATTTGGCAAAGAGAAAAAAAGAGATGATCAAAAGATTAAGCAGTTATAGAATTTTCTTCCAGAAAAATAAACGCTTTACTGACTCTCTGGTTGTGACAGTTATTGTATTTGTTTTTATTGGCCTATTCGCAAAACTGCCAATTGGCCTTGGATTTTTGAACCCTATTGGCAATTCCGTAAAAGACTTCGATATCTATGACGTCGTATTTTCAAAATTCCGTTCAGAGCAGACAGCAGATACAAATATTGTTCTGGTTAACATAGGAGATCTAGACAGAGAGGGAATTGCAAGACAGCTCGAGATTATTAATGACTGTTCACCAAAGGTTATAGGATTGGACCTCTTGTTCTATACGAAAAAAGATAGGATAAAGGATTCCATACTTGAACGAACAATAAAAAAATGTAAAAACATTGTTCTGGCAAGTAGACTCGACCGATATAACATTAAAAATGATAGTTATGATTCACTCCTAAGTTCAGAGCAGCTCTTCAAAGGGAAATACTCGACTGGCTTTGCTAATTTACCCGAAGAAGATGCTGAAGGTTATAGAACAATAAGAAGGTTTCGTCCATATGCAAAATATAAAAGTTCCTTCGAGACAGCTTTCCCTGTGAAAATTGCCGAACTTGCTGACAAGAATTCTATCCGGCTTTTGAACCAAAGGAATAACGATAAAGAGCTCATAAACTATAGGGGGAATCTTAATAAATATTTTTATCTTGAAAGTATGGACCCATTTAAGAATCCATTTAACGGACAAATCCTTAAAGATAAAATTGTGCTAATTGGTTTTATGGGTCTTGACATTAAAACAAAAACCTTTGAGGATATCTTTTTTACCCCTTTGAATGAACGCTATGCTGGACGAGCATTTCCTGATATGTATGGAGTTGTAATAAATGCTAATATCATTTCAATGCTGATCAGAAATAATTATATAGAAGTAATGCCAGGTTGGCTTAGTTTTATTATTGCTGTTTGCCTTTCTTTGTTCTCAATTAATATGCTTTTACTAATTAAAAGAATTTATAAAGATTGGTTCGGGGCAGTCTATAAACTTTTCATATTCTTATTTACAATACTGGACCTGTCTTTGGGTGTTTTTATTTTTAATAATTATACTTATAAAGTTAACCTAACCTTAACTATTGTAGCCATTGTAATTGGTCCGACTTGTCTGGACCTTTATGAATTATTCTTAAGGAAAAGGATTTTCCCTAAAAAGAAGGAAAAAGATGAACCGTCTGCTCAGCTTAGCAGTATTAGCAGGCCTGATGTTATTTCCAGAAAGTAATTTGCTTGCACAGAAGTGGCTTTTTACTGTAATTGCTTCAAGTGGAAGAATACTCTATAGCAACAAAAGCTTATCGCAGTGGACTGACCTTACAACCGGAAATAAACTTTTCCCGGGCGATAGTATTAAGCTTGAAACTGACAGCTATCTCGGACTTTGCTACCAAAATGGAAGAACTATAGAAGTTACAAAACCAGGGGCCTATTTTGTAGATAATTTGGCGAAAAAACTTGTTGCCGAGAATTCATCTGTAACAAAAAGAATGACTGACTATCTGATAAATGAGATGATTATTAAAAACAAGACTAAAGAGATGAAAAATATCGCAGGTGTGGTTAGGCAAAACCTTACTTATATCGATAAAGACTTCCCGGCTTCTGCAGTTCTTGTTGACTCTCTGGTAACGTTTAAGTGGTTCCCAGTAAGAGAAGTCAATACTTATGTCCTCGAAATCCAAAACCCCGAAAGAAAAACTATTGTGCTCGAGCAGACAAAAGATACATCAATTCAATTGAACATTGAACAATTAAATTTTGAACCGGATAACTGCTATGACTGGTTTGTCTTTAGCGCAGAAGATTCTTCTGTTAGTTCTGATACAAGTTGCATTAAAGTAATAACAAAGGCCAGATATGAGGAGATGCAAGATAGTCTTAAGGATATCCTCTCAGACCTTAGAGATACATCTGAAAGTCCGTTGAATCAAATGATACTTGCAACTTTTTACGAGAATAATAATATGAGCCTCAAAGCACTTGAACATTATCAGAAAGCTATGCAGTATTCAGGCCAGGTTGAGGAGTATAAAAAAAAATATCTGCTGTTTCTTACAAAATTTGGGCTCTTTAGAAGAGCACAGATAATGATGCAGAAATGGAATATTTATTAGAGGGAATCTTTACAGTGATCTTGAGAAATTTAACAATAACATTTCTTCTCCTCTTATATTGTTGTAATTCGAATGCCCAAAGTAATGAGGAGTTTGGACGTGGTCTTATTTTGAATGATCCCTTATTTGAATCTTCTCCAATTTCGGCTCCATTGATGCGAGGTGACTATTCAAACCTGCCTTCTGCAGCTTCAATTAAACAGTATGCTCCTTCTCCTGGTTATCAGGGTAGATACGGCACCTGCACAGGCTGGGCTACTGCTTATTCGGGGCGTACTATTCTTGAAGCAATAAAACATAGAATTAAAAAAGAACAGATAAATGACAGCGCTTTTTCTCCTTCATTTGTTTATAATCAGATTCGATCTGGTAGCGACTGTTCCACTGGCGCTTCACTTATTGAAGCTCTTAATTGCCTGAGAAACAATGGCGATATGAAGCTTAAGGATTTTGGCTATGATTGTACAAAAGATGTAACCGAAGAAGATAGACAAAAAGCTATTCCATACCGCATACTAGAATATAGAGAAATTGCAAACCGCAATACTCAGTATAAACATAAATATCTAAAGAAAAGTCTGGCAGAATCTAAACCTGTGGTCCTGGCTATTGATTGCCCCAACTCTTTTAACCGAGCAAAGGAACTATGGATCCCCGATAGTTCAGACTACAAAGAATGGGGAAGAGGCCATGCAATTGCAGCTGTTAGCTATGATGATAATAAGTTCGGCGGTGCTATTGAACTTATGAACAGCTGGGGATCACAGTGGGCTAATAAAGGCTTTACATGGATAAGATATAAGGATTTTGACTATTTCTGCAAGTTTGCCTTTGAAATGATAGATCAGGCAAAAAATGATGCATCAATCCCTGACCTTTCTGGGTCTTTGATCTTTAAAGAAAGCAATGGCAAAGAGATGAAGGCAAAATTCAACGGGAATTATTTTGTTATGGAAAAACCATATGCATCAAATACTCTCTTTGAACTTCGAATCTCAAATAATGAACCTGCCTATGTCTATGCATTTAGCTCAGATATAACAAATAAAACATATAAAATATTTCCTTTCAATGATCGCATGGTCGCATACCTGCCCTATAGACAAAACAATATTGCTATTCCTGATGAAGAAAATTTTAATATGCTCGATACAGTTAAGGGAAGTTCGTATTACTGCTTTATTTATTCGAAGAAGAATCTGAATATTGACAGTATTATGACAGCCGTTGAAAGTACTATAGGTCCTTTTAATGAAAGGATCATGAAAGTATTAAGTGACATAATGGTCAATAAAAATGATATTGACTTTGGCTATAAAGATGGCATTAATTTTAATGCTAAAAGTAATGGAAAAGTGCTTGTGCCTGTTATAATTGAAATAAGACATTTATGACCTAATTGCTTTTCTTTGTGAGGTTTATTTTTAAATTAATAATATTCTACATCAGTCCGGGAAAAACAATGAAATGTAATGCTCAGTTGCTACTGCTGTTTTTATTGATGTTTTTCAGAATATCTTATGCCCAGGAAAGAGCAGTAGGGCAGGATAATATCCAGGTGAATTTCGAAGTAGGCGACGATAAGATCTATATTCATTACTTCCTTAAAGGAGACTCTGAAAAAGAATACGAAATAAAGGCAGTTTTAAGAAAAAATAGCGACAGCAATTTTGAGCTCATCCCAAGTCAGACAACAGGTGATGTAGGAAAAGGAAAATTCGCTAATAAAAATGCCACTATTGTCTGGACTATGAATAAGCAGGAAGAGGATATGCTTACGGGTGAGGATTTTTATTTTGAAATTATTGCTGAGGAAATCCAAGAAGCTAGTTCCTGGTATTGGTATCTTCTTGGTGCGGCAGCTCTTGGAGGAGGGGCGGCTACTTACCTTCTTTTAAGCAAGGATAAAAAAGACAACACAACTACAACGGCAGAAAATATTGCTTCTCCTCCGGGCAGACCATAAAGTATATAAAAAATCACTTGTATCTTTTGGATTTTACTAAAAAAATTTAGAAAGGGGTTACAGTTGGGAAAGATGATACTCTTTATAATTGTCTTTGCTTTCTGTAGCGTTATCAATGCACAAATGACTGGTAAATCTCCCACTGGCAGTCTAAGGCACAAAAAGGAAGTAAAGAGCGAAAATAGTAGAATGCAGATTATCCTGTTGGAACCATCCATAAAGGAAAATGGCGAACTTACAGTTGAAACTGACATTCTTAAAATAAGAGGAAAAGTCGAAGACGATTTTCCGCTAAAAGCACTGATCATCAATAATCAACAGTTAAGCTTTGAGGATGATAATTCATTTTATACTGAATATAAACTTCAAAATGGCGTAAATGAAATTAAGTTGACCGCAACTGACGAACAGAATAACTTTAAGGTATTTACCTGTATTATTAATTCTATACCCAAAGCTTCCGGCCCTAAGATCATAATTATTGAACCCATTTTAGATAGCAATAATGAAATAAAAATAAAGGAGAAAGGAATTCTTGTAAAGGTTAAAATTATGCAGAGTAATGAGACCAGGGAAGTACTGATAAATAACAAAAAGGCTAATTCTATAAAAAAATCAGAATACTTTTCTAATCTCAAACTCCAGAATGGTTTTAATCAGGTTAGCGTTAGGGTTATCGGTAAAAATGGGAAATCTACTGAATCAAGTTTCCGGGTAATCGTTGAATCTGATAAAGAGGGACCTAAGATCACAATTATTGAGCCTGCTGTCTCCAGAGGAATAAAGATTGTAAGGAAAAGCGAGACGGTTGCAGTTAAAGGAAAGGCAGAAGATAATAGCGGAATTTATGAGGTTACTATTAATGGAATTAAAACCGATCTAAAGCCAGATGGTTCTTTTTCCCTAAATATGTATCTGGCAATGGGGGAAAATCCTCTCGTTGTTAAAGCCCTGGATAATAACTTAAATGCTACATCAGATACTTTCTATGTAACAAGAAAACTTGAGGATCTTCTTGTAGCAGGGAAGTTTTATGCGCTTTTGATTGGCATAAACTCTTACGAAGGATATTGGCCAAGACTTAAGAGTGCAGTTAATGATGCTAAAGAAGTTGCTTCAGTTTTAAGAGAAAAGTATGGCTTCGACTCGGTAATTACTGTACTGGATAGGCAGGCAAATAGAAAAAATATTATCCAAATTTTAGAATGGATGACCGACCATTTAAGAAAAGATGATAATCTTGTTATCTTTTATGCCGGTCATGGACAGTTTAATAAAAACCTGAACAGGGGCTTCTGGGTCCCTAGTGATGCCACATCAAATTCAATTGCTGATTATATTCCTAATGGTGAGATACGGACTTTCATGGCCGGTATCCCTGCCAAACATATTCTGCTTATTACAGATGCCTGCTTTGGAGGTGATATTTTTAGAGGAAAAACTGAGAGCTACCCATTTGACCCTAATAATATGGAAAAATATTACCGCGAAGTATATAAAAGACAGTCAAGACTTGCCCTTACCTCCGGGGGTATTGAAGAGGTAAGAGATGATGGGAAAGATGGTCATTCTATCTTTACTTATTATCTGCTTAAAGCCCTGAAGGATAATAAGAATAGATATATGGATGCAACTCAGCTTTATAATGAACTTAGAATTGCTGTGGCCAATAATTCAGATCAAACCCCAATTCTTCAGGCAGTTAAAGATACCTATGATGAGGGTGGGCAGTTCATTTTTGTAAATAGAATTCCAGGAGATTAGCAAATTTATTAGTTAACTATTTATCTCAAATAGTATAAATCAGAAAGCTGATTTTTTGATAAAGTAATTTATTAAAGACAAAATAATTTATTAAATGGGTGAGATTTATTTTTAGTATTAAAACTAATAGACGCTATGAAAAAATTGATTTTATCTGCAGCTTTTATATCTCTTCTCATATGCTGTTCAGTTACAGCTCTTTTGGCTCAGAGCAGTAGCCTTCCACATAATATATCTTTGCATAATTTTGTGCCAAATAATATTTCTAAACCACAAAGTAATTGGGATATTAAGTTTTTATATTATGCCTCTCTAAGTAATACTGATAAGGGCAATGCAGGGGCAACTTATATCCCAAACCTGAAAGAGGTATGGACCTCACACTGGAATAGCAGTAAAATGTACAGATGGACCGCTCACCCGCATGGTACTAGTGGAGTCTTAGATAGCGTTTATACTTTTACAATTAATGGAGTTTCAAACGTAAGGGGAATGACCTTTGATGGCAATTATGTTTATGCTGTGAATAATTCTGATACAATTTTCAAAATAAACCCCTCTTTGCAGTCACTTGTTGGAAGGCTTATTGTACCTTCTTATTCCATTAGATATATTACGTTTGATCCTACGGCTGATAAGGGTAAAGGGGGATTCTGGATTGGAAATTTTGCAACAGATGTTTCGCTGATTGATTATAATGGTGCAGAATTAGATTATATACCATACGATAGTTTAGGTACCACTGTCATTTATGGAGCAGCTTTCGATAACTTTAGTCCAAATGGTCCATTTCTCTGGGTCTTTGGACAAACTTCAGGTTATACTTATCCACAGGTGATTTCACAAGTCGATATTATGGGATGGAAGCCCACAGGGCTAAAAAGGGTTGTGAACCAGGATTTTACTGCATACACAGATAGCGCTCTTGCCGGAGGCCTTTTTTTTGCTAATGATTTGGTTCAGGGCAAGCTTATTCTTGGCGGAATTGTTCAGTGCCCCGAAAAAGACCTTCTCTTTGGCTATGAAGTTGGCTCTATTAACAATACGCCTGTAAGCTTTACATTGAACAAATCTTATTCGTTTGGGGATCCAAAGCTAAGTTCTAGCTATAGAATTGTTAGTCTTCCGGGTGATGTAAGTATCTTGGCCGGGCAACTGATGAATAATGCCGGAGAGCAGAAAAAGGATTGGGATATTTTTTATGACAATGGCAAAACTGAAAATTATCTTGTTGAATATAATAATTCCAGCGATTTTATATTCAAACCAGGCAAGGCTTTTTGGGCTTTAAGCAGAAATCCATTTTCCATTAATCAACAGGTAAATAGCGTCTCTTCAAGTCTTGTTAATGGCTACTTTATTAGCCTTCATGAGGGATGGAATCTTATTGCCGATCCTTTCAATTCCGAGGTCAGCTGGAATGATATTAAGACTGTTAACGGACTTGCTAATAATGAACTGATTTATGCCTGGACAGGTTCTTGGTCAAATCCTACAACAATGCAGCCTTATGAAGGGTATTATTATAATAACATAAATAACCTTTCAGCCTTGAAGATACCACTTCCAGGTACACTGGGTAAAATTGCTAAGGAAAATAATATTAAACTTGAAAAAAGTATAAAAATATCTCTTCAGCTTTTTGATAAAGAATATTCATCAGCTTATGCCTCAGTTAAACAGGGCTCCGATGATAGCTTCGACCAATTTGATTACTTTATCCCTCCTTCAGACTTTTCGGAACTAAGTATTTCTATTTATAATGATGCCTTGAAAACACCTTACAAGAATCTGTTCATCGATAGCCGCCCTTCTATAAACGAAGGCCAGCAGTACAAGCTAAATCTAAAGAACCTGACAGGTAAAGAGGCAACTCTTATGTTTTCTGGCATGAGTGACTTTCAGGATTATGAAATATGCCTGTTAGATGGCACTCATGGGAAATTATATGACCTAAAGGAAAACCCAATAGTAATGATTAGTCCCTTGCATGAAAAATCAGAAATGGTACTGCTTATCGGTAATAAAAACTTTGTCGAAGAGAAAAGGCAAAAGATTGTTCCATCTGAATTTGCTCTGTCGAATAATTATCCCAACCCTTTTAATCCATCGACTGTAATTGGTTATGAGCTGCCAGAAAGATCACAGGTTGAATTAAAAATATATGATGCTTTAGGAAGAGAGATTACTACACTTGTAAAAGAAGAGCAATCAGCTGGTAGATACGAAATAATGTTTCATGCCGAAAACTTTAGTAGTGGCGTATATTTTTATAGCTTACGAGCTGGAAAATTTTTTAAAACTAAAAAAATGCTTCTTGTTAGATAAATAAACTTGATTTGGATACTCCTTCCCTTTTGAGAGACCATTTCCGGTTAGATAATTTATTAAGTAATAACCTCAAGCCTTAGCTATTCCATGAGAAATTCAGATTTTCTCTTGTATTTACAGTCCGGCGCTCAGTTATGATCTTATCTACTCTTACATCATGAAGATCGGTCTCTATATTGTCAAAAACTTGAAATTCAAAAGCTAATACATATTTGGGAGCATACGCCTTTCTTAAAAGCCTGTCATAGTGCCCTCCACCTTGCCCAACCCTTTGTCCAAGACTCGAAATTGCGACCGCAGGCACTATGAAAAGATCAATATCAGATAAATCTTCATCTACACTTAGCTTCGGTTCTAAATATCCGTCCTGATTTTTTACCAGATCATCCCATCCGGTAAACTGGAATCTACGAAAAGTTCTAAGTTCTTTGAAAAATTTTGGCAGGATTATTTGCTTACCCCATCCAAGGGCAAAATCAATTACTTTTCGTGTGTCGACTTCACCAGTCTTATTCGAAATATAAATATGGATCTTATTAGCATAAACAAAATCATCTGTTGCAGCAAGCCTTTTTATTATCTTCTGCGTCTTTGATGATATTTCTTCACTGCTTATGTTCCTTTTCCTTTGAAGAACAGTTTTTCTTGCCTCGGATTTATCTATCAGAGTTTTCAAGGAATTTTCCTCCAAAGATTGTCATTATTTCTTAATAAGTTACAAATTAAGATGCACAAAATGAAAATATTTTTTTTGCTTTGTGTAATTTTAAAGCTGATTGCTTTTTCCATTTTCGGTATTTTTAATACTGATTATACTATTGAAAACCGGAGTTGTAAAATGAAAAAGTATGTTTCATTGATGAATTTTACCTTTTTTTTATTTGTGCTGTGTGCTCCTCTAAAGTCTCTTTCTGCACAGCCTAATACATTTCAGACATTCCTGCAAAATGACTTTCTTCTGACTTCTCCAGGAGCGATGGGCTATGGCTTATATGGATATGAAAATCCTGCACTCTTAAACTATTCAGAAGGATTTAATATGCTTTTTGCATGGAAAGATCATTCCGGCAAATTCAGGGAGTTCAATAACTGGGGGCTGTTTTCCTCTATATCAAACATAGGCTTTGGTATGATCCATCGAAAATATTCTGCAGGGACAATTGCTAATTATAAATTGTCACTTGCAGTGGGGGATCGCAGCTTTAGTACAGGACTTTCATATGGATGGTCAAACTCAGATATAGCTGACTTTAACAGGACTGATATCTTGACTCTTGGTTTTCTTCTTAGACCTTCAAAATATGTTTCTGCAGGATTAAATGGTATTACAGCTCTTACAGAAAATTCTCACTCTATATATCTGGATCTTGCAATTAGACCTCTTGGAAATGAATTGCTTAGCATCTTTGGAGATATGTCAATTGCCTCTTTTTACGGAAGAAAATATGAGAGGAATTTCTGGAGTGCTGGTGCAGCTTTGGAACTGATACCAGGATTGCGTCTGACTGGAAGATATTTTGATACTAAATCATTTACAGCTGGTCTGGAGATTGGATTGGGCAACTTAACTCTCCACTCTCAGTCTCATTTTGACAAAGATCAAAAATATGCATTCAATACCTATGGAATAAGACTTGGCTCGTATGATAGAAACTTTACCCGGAATTTTTCAACCAAAAGTAATAACTATCTAAATCTGACACTTAGCGATGTGAAATATAGGCGCTTTAGATTTTTTGACAATTCTAGTACTCTTTTCGATCTGCTTAGTCAGATCAATGCAGCAAAGGATGACCCTGATATTTCAGGAATTGCCTTAAATGCAACTGAACTGTCCTCCGACAGAGAAAAGTTATGGGAGCTAAGAGAAGCAATCCTGCAATTCAAAAAGTCTGGGAAAAAAGTTGTCATTTTCTTAGAGAGACCTTCTTTGGATTTATATCATTTTGCTTCTGTAGCTGACAAAATTGTCCTGGACCCACAGGGAATGATTTTGTTCCAGGGATTAGTTACAGGCAGAACTTACATAAAAGGTATGCTTGAGAAAATCGGTATAGGTTTTGAAGAATGGCGCTTCTTTAAGTATAAATCAGCATTTGAAAACTTAGGACGTGAGAAAATGTCGGATGCTGACAGGCAACAAAGACAAGAGCTTGTTGATGGAATATATAATATCATTAAAAATGATGTAACTAGAAGCAGGAAAATTACCGATGATCAGTTTGATAATATTGTTAACAATTTGGGCATTATTATCGCCCCTGAAGCTCTTGAACTTCACCTTGTTGATACTCTGCAAAGATGGGAAAATGCCGGAGAGATACTTAAAAAACTTGAAGGAAAGGACATTGCTCTGACTAATTCAATTGAAAAGTTTAAATTACCCGAGGATAATCATTGGGGTGAATTCAACTATATAGCAGTTATATATGCCTTGGGCAACTGTGATATGAACACAGGTATTGCTGCACGAAAATTGGTAAAGGATGTCGAAGATGTAACCAATAATCCTAAAATAAAAGCTGTTGTCTTTAGAGTTGATTCCCCGGGTGGTGATGGTATGGCAAGTGATTATATTGCCGAGGCAATGTTAAAACTCAAAAAGAAAAAACCTGTTATTGTCTCTCAAGGCTCTGTTGCGGCTTCAGGTGGATATTGGTTATCTATGTATGCCGATACAATAGTCGCAGCACCTAATACTGTTACAGGCTCAATCGGTGTAATTGGAGGCTGGGCATATAATATTACATTGAAGGAAAAACTAGGCGTTACAACTGATTATGTAAAAAGAGGAGAGCACGCTGACCTTGGCTTCGGAGCAACTGTGCCTTTTATTGGTCTAAGCCTTCCTGATAGAAACCTTGATGCTGCTGAAAAAAAGAGAATGGAACATATAATTAAAGCTGAATATAATGATTTCGTCTCTAAAGTTGCATTAGGACGAAATATGACTAAGGAATATATCGACTCTGTTGGGCAGGGTAGGGTATGGGACGGATCTGCAGGGCTTAAAAATGGTTTGGTCGATCTGCTTGGCGGTCTAAATGATGCAATAAATATAGCTAAGGTAAAAGCAAAGATTTCTGATGACAAAAATGTAAAGATTCTTCAATACCCGGAAATGCCTGCTTTCGATCTTAGTTTTCTTAAACCAAGTATTCTGGGCTTTGATATTAAGGAAGACAAAATCTTTAGCGATATAAAATTCAGATTTGAACATAATGGTCAGCCACTTTATATTCTCCCTCTGGATTATATGGAGTTTGTAAGATGATTTGTCATTCACAATCTGTTTTGTTATTTTTTCCTGAGCTGATTATCTCGTCAGTTATAAAATAATTTGATGCCTAAATTTATTTTTAACATGTAGAATGATGGTAAAACCTCTAAAAAGGATTGGTATAATCCTAATTATTATTATCCTGCTGCCTGCTGCCTTTTTTTCAATTTATGAGATAGGCAGTTTATCATCCAGTGAAAAGGTAATTGAGGAAATATATAATAATCAGCTCGATGCTATTCTATATTCGGTTAACCAGTTTTCTGAAGACGTTGTAAGCAGCTGGACTAATAAGATCAATATTAACTCTGTTCTCGAAACCCTTAGACCAGAGCAATTTGCTGATGAGCTAAGTAAACTTCAGAGGGAAAATCCAATAAAACAAATCTTTATTGTAGATGACCTCAAATTGGAGAATCTGAGGATTTTTTCCCCGCCTTCACCAGAAATTAAAAAGATATCCTTTGAAAATGATGGCGCACCTGAAGATGCTAAGTTTAGATCTGCTGTTAAATCTTTAGTCAGAAATAATACAAATAAAATAATTAGGCTCTATACTTACAGGCGTGGTGGATATAGAAAAATAGAATCTGTACAGACTAACCTTTCTGATAACTCTATACTGCTCATATTTCTCCTTGACAACGAAGATAAACAGCCTAGGATATGTGGGATGTTTGTAGATCCTATTAATTTTATTAGAAGAACTTTAGGACCCAAACTGCAGGAAGTCTCCCAGGGGAAATTCATTATCTCTGTAATGAGAGGTGAAAATAATCAAAGGGTTTATATTACTGAATCTACTTCAGCTAGGGAGATCAGCCTTAAAAAGCAGCTTTGGCTTTTGCCTTCCTTTAACTTAAGTATTGTCTTAAAAGGAACCACCATTCAGAGCCTTGTAAAATCAAGATATTATGTGAGCCTTGTTCTCATAATAATACTTAATTTGGTACTGATTGCTGGTGTTTGGTTCGTATTTAGGAATATTAGACAGGAGATTCAACTTGCACAGATCAAATCAGATTTCGTCTCAAATGTCTCTCATGAACTGAGAACACCACTGGCTCTTATTAGTATGTTTTCTGAGACACTTGAAATGGGCCGCGTTAGGTCGGAGGACCGGAAAAAGGAGTACTACGGGATCATAAGCCAGGAGGCTAGCCGCCTAAGCAGAATTGTAAATAAAATTTTGAGCTTCTCTCAAATTGAAGCTGGAAAGAGAAAGTATAATTTTGACATTGTCGACATAAATGAAATTATTCAAAAGATATATAATACGTATAACTTCCATATGCAAAATAATGGCTTTGTCTTTACTTTTGAACCGGATGAGAGCCTGCCTCTGCTCAGAGCAGATAGCGAAGCTATTAGTGAAGCAGTAATAAACCTTATCGATAATGCCGCTAAGTACAGTAAAGATAAAAAAGTGATCAATATTAAAACAGCTCAGTCTAATGATTCTGTTTTTATAGAAGTTAAAGACGAAGGAATTGGTATTTCAGCAGAAAATCAAAAAAGAATTTTTGAAAAATTTTACAGGGTTACTAGCGGTGATATTCATAATACTAAAGGGACTGGCCTAGGGCTGACTTTGGTCAAGCATATTATGGAAGCTCATAAAGGGAGTATAAGTCTTTTCAGTACTCCGGGAAAGGGTAGTACATTCCGCCTTAATTTTAATCTAAATAATGATAGTATTTCCATGGAGAAAAAATGAGTAGAATATTAATCGTCGAAGATGAACCCAATATGCGTTTGGGGCTGCGCGATAATCTCGAATTCGAAGGCTATGAAGTTGACTTTGCAGAAGAGGGAAATAGCGGTTTGAAGAAGATACTTGAAAATAGCTATAACCTTGTACTCCTTGACGTAATGCTTCCGAATATGTCGGGATTTGATATATGTAAATCTGCAAGAAGAAACGGAATAACCACTCCCATTATTCTGCTTACGGCTAAAGGTGAAGAAATTGATAAGGTTCTGGGACTTGAACTGGGGGCCGATGATTATATTACAAAACCCTTTAGCTTAAGAGAATTGCTGGCTCGCATTAAAGCTGTCTTAAGACGCGGCGAATTAGTCTCTTCTAATCAAGTCAGTGAAAAGACCTCTACGACAGTAAAAATAGGGAAAATTGATGTATGTTTCTCTACTTATAATGCTTTTTCTGATGGTGATCAGGTTCAGATGTCACACAAAGAATTTGAAATTCTAAAGTTCCTTTATGAACATAGAAATAAGACTGTTAGCCGGGATGATCTGCTTAAAGAAATCTGGGGATATGAGGAAAATCCAACAACGAGAACTGTGGATAACTTTATTCTAAAACTAAGACAGAAAATTGAGAAGGATCCAAATCATCCGCAGATTATTTTGACTGTCCATGGTATTGGATATAAGCTCCTGGAAAGTTAGGGCTTTTAGGAAAGTTAGAGTCTTTTCTCTTTTTGATATTTTAGTCTGTTTTTTTCTCTCTCTATTTCTTTAATGGTCTATTATACTCTATTCGGGAATGTTTTATATACTTCCTTTAGAGAGGAGTGTCAAATAAATTGAGTCTTGTGACAATTTTTTACAATTAATTACTTCTAGATGACTTACCTGATGAGATTATTTTTTATTTTTTAACTGAGAATCCCTTAAAATTTAATACTATATGAGAACCGTTTCTGGAAAGATTGGTAAAATACATGAAAACTTGGTCCTAACTATTCTCCTTTTATTGTCAATCCTTATTAGTTCATCTATTACTTCTTGGGCTCAAAATAATGAAAAGAAATATGTTTCTCTTTCAGGTATATGGAAGTTTTCAATTGGTGACAATAAAAAGTGGAGTCAGCCAGGTTTTAATGATAATGATTGGGAGGAAATTTATGCCCCCTCCCCTTGGGAAGACCAGGGATTTAATGGCTATGACGGTTATGCATGGTACAGAAAACATTTTTACTGCCCCCCATCTCTTAAAGACAAAATGCTTTACCTTCACCTTGGATATATTGATGATGTTGATGAGGTCTTTATTAATGGAAAACTAGTAGGCTCTTCTGGAAGATTTCCTCCTATGTTCCAGACTGCCTATAATGCATCGCGTAGATATCCACTACCTTTAAGCTTATTAAATGTGAATGGTGATAACCTTATCACTATAAGGGTCTATGACTCACAATTCAGTGGTGGAATCGTTTCAGGCGACCTTGGAATCTTTGCACTCGATTTTCCTATTCAGCCCGATATAGCCCTTGAAGGATTATGGAAGTTTCACCTCGCTGATGATTTGCAATGGAAGGAGAAGAACTTCAATGACAAGGATTGGAATGAAATTTTAGTCCCCTCGAATTGGGAATCTCAGGGCTATCCGGATTATGATGGATATGCCTGGTATAGAAAAAAGTTTACTCTTCCAGACTATCTGAAAACAAAGACACTCGTACTTCTTATGGGCAAAATTGATGACAAAGATGAAGTCTATTTTAATGGAAAACTTATCGGCTCTACGGGTAATGTTAATGATACTAGGACTAATGATTGGGACTGGCAGAGATTCAGAGGATATTATATACCTCCTGAAATTCTTCAGAAGGAAAATACAATTGCCGTAAGAGTCTACGATGGTTATATAAATGGTGGAATATATGAAGGGCCTATTGGCATTATGACCCATGAAAAATATAATGAGTACTGGAAAGTTCGCAAACAGCGAGCTCAAAAACATCAAAAGAATTTCTGGGAACTCATCTTCGGCGGCTGATAGTCTTTACATTTATTTAACTTTGTCTGACATTTTTTTACAATCCTTTACTACCTCCTGACAACAATGACATAACGGCTATTTATTTTGTATGTGTAAGTTCAAGACTATTATACAAATAAAGTAAATGCGTTCTTAATTGATCATGGAGGATAAAATGAAATCAGCTCTATTGTACTGCGGCAAAATAGTCCTGCAAGTTTCTGTTATTTTATTCGTGCTTGCCTTTTTCTCGAAAATCCTGGCCGGTGATCTGAGCAAAACAAGACTAAGTCCTTCTGAATTAGTCTCCTATAGCCAATATGTTCATCAGATCCCAGAACCAATCGGGGGACTTTCAGCTATTACAACTAAAATTAATTATCCTGAAATTGCAGGAAGAGCCAGAATACAAGGGGATGTTTATGTAAGGGTTTTTGTAAATGAGCAAGGTATTGTCACAAATACCCAATTAGTTAAAGGACTTTCTGGCGGCTGTGATGAGGCGGTCTTAAAGGCTATCGATAATACAAGATTTGCCCCAGCTCTTATGAATGATGGTACGCCTGTCAAAGCTCAGACGATCCTTAGAATTAGATATAGACTTTATAAGTAAGTGAAACTCTAGACCTTTTCCTTTTTATTTATAAGGGTCATTCTTTTTAGGGAACATTTTGACTGATCCATCTGTCAAATATTATGTGAATTCATAACGAACAAAGATGGACACCCCTTTATGAGACTGATTCTTTGGCTGGTATTCACTTTTATTGTGGCAAGTTGTGCTAATGCACAAATTGTGCCTTCTGACTCAATGAATAAAGACTCATTGAGTAAAGACGCATTGAATAAAAACTCCTTGAGTAATGAAAAGAGTTGGAAGGCATTATCTTCCGATACTTCTGCAGTTGATCAGGAAAATATTCTTGATCTTCAGATCCATTCAATTGATGAGGGTGAGGAGAATCTTTCTCTTCCTCCTGGCAATCCGTTTCTTTTTAAGCTGGACCAACGCTATGCAGCTCCTTCACTATATGACCAAAACCTCCTTAGAAATAATCTGTTTTTATATTCTAGTTACAATACAGCAAATATTCTAAATAACAACAAGAAACAAATGTTTGGCTCTTTCTATAGACTTTATGAGCAATCAAAACCAACTACAATGCAAAAAGTCCTTGGAATGATGAACTTATCAGGGGCGGCTTTTTTAGCTGGTTATCACATTTATAAGTTTTATATTAAAAAAAAGGACTAGTGCGCTAGTAATGCGAAATAATAATATCTCTTCGTTATACATTTTTTAACTCTCAGATTTTCTCTGAAGGAGGAAATATGCCATCATGGAGTAAAAAAGAAGATAGACAATACGAACATATAAAACAGAGCCAGGAAAAATATGGGAAAGCCCCTAAACGTGCAAAGGAGATAGCAGCAAGAACAGTTAATAAGAATAGGCGTGAGGAAGGACTTACACAAAATAAAAGAACCCAGGGCACCGGAAACCCAAGACATAGCTTGGATTCACATACTAAAGATGAATTGCTAAACCAGGCAAAACAACTAAATATCCCAGGACGAAGCCGCATGACAAAAGGTGAACTGGTAGAAGCGCTTAAAAGTAAAAAAAGAAAATAATTATTTCCGCATATATAAACACAGATAGTATTTTTTTGCATCTGCTTTGGTTGTCTTGCATAGAATATTATCTGTGTATTCTTTTATGTTTATAATTGGTGTGACTATTTATATGACCTATTTATAGCTAACTTATTTTTGGCTAGCTTATTGGAAAACATGACTTCTTTTAAGAAGCAACAATGATACCTCCTTTATTAAATACTTTTTCAAGTCCATACTTTTTCAAGCCCAGTCTCAGCGTTTGAATATAGCAGCGGATTTTAATAACTTATCTTAAATTACTCCTCGGATATTTTATGAGAAAAATAAAACTTGGTATTATTGGATGCGGGCTTGCAGCAAGGGAACTACATCTGCCAGCTTTGGAAAAACTCTCAGATAAATTTGTGATTACAGCTCTATGTAATCATACTGAAAAAAAAGCTATGGAACTTTCAAAACTTCTTGGAGGAGTCCCTTATGTTCTGGATTATAAAGAACTGCTTTCAAGACAAGACGTAGATGCCGTAGATATTGCTCTTCCCATTAACCTAAACTGCCGCGTTACTGAAGATGCTCTTAAAGCAGGTAAACATGTTATTGTAGAAAAGCCAATTGCAGCAAATGCTGCCGAAGCAAAGAAAATGCTGCATTTCCCCCAAAAATATAAATCAGTTATGATGGTAGCTGAAAACTTCCGTTATAGATTGGTTTATTCCAGAGTTAAGGAATTAATAAAGAATGGAACCATTGGAAAACCTTATGCTGCTATGTGGAATGTATTCTATCTGGTAACTGAAGAGGGGAAATATGCAAAAATTAAATGGAGAAGACATCATAGCTACGAAGGAGGTTTCATGACTGATGCCGGTGTACATAATGTAGCGGCTCTAAGATATTTATTAGGGGAAATCTCTGAAGTTAAAGCTTTTACTAAAAGTATTAATCCTAAGATCGGTCACCCTGATACTATGAGTATTCAGTTTTTAACCAGTAAAGGCATTAATGGCGTTTTTAATCTTTTTTTTTCTGTAAATGGATATTGGGAAAATAAGTTGCTTATATTTGGGAAAAAGGGAAGTATTGTTGTAGCGGAAAATAAGATTACAATTAAAGGAAATAATAAAAAAGACATTCAGGAGATTGCAGAAGACGATAGCGGATACCGTGAAGAATTTATTGACTTTTACAACGCAATTACAAAAAAAAGAAAAGTTAAAAGTACATTTGAAGAAGCAGTAAAGGATTTAAATGTAATACTTAAAGCACTGAAGGTAAATTATCTAAAATAATAAAAAAAAGATCTGCAAAGCTGTTAAGAGCAGATCAATAACAAAAGAAAAGGGTAATACTAATGAAGCTAATTAGAGCAGATGAAAGCAATCACTATATTTGGGGCGATAGTTGTGATGGATGGCGTTTGTTGAAATCATCTGATATAACAATAGTTCAGGAAAGGGTCCCGGCAGGAAAGTCTGAAATAAAACATTACCATAGTAAAGCCAGGCAGTTCTTCTTTGTCCTTTCGGGTAATGCTGTAATTGAATTTGAGGATGAAAAAGTATTACTCAGTGAAAAAGAATCTCTTGAAATTCCTCCCGGAATTGTACACCAGTTTAAGAATGAATCTGAAACTGATGTAGAATTCCTGGCCATTTCCTTTCCTCCTGCTATTAATGACAGGATTGATATATAACGCTTAAGGAGGAAACTAATGCTTTACACTGTCGGCGTATACTTCGGCTTGTTCGGTTAATACTGCTTCAAGTATTTTTTTTGCTACATGTTCCGGGGGATCACCTGAAATTGAATATGGATGCATTGAAGAAGAAGCTGTCTTAGCCTCCAGCCTTATTGTATTTTTGAAAAAGTTCGTTGCAGCTATTCCTGGTATTACTAGACCTACTTTTATGTTATCCTTCTCTAGTTCCATCCTTGCAGTTAGAGTTATTGCATTAAGCGCATTATTTGTGATTGCCTATCGTTTGTCCCAGAGTTATTCTTTGCTCTGATCTAAGGTTTAATTTTTTTGCAAGTTTATCTCTGTCTATCATTGCTCTTACTACAACGGCAAGATTTTCACTCGTACAATAAAGGTAAGCATTTTCTGCAATAAAACCCGTATCTGCACCACTATAGAAACTCTTGTCTTCCTCTGAAACATCTCCCAGTTTTGACATATCAGCAACATAGATAAGGTTTATTGCAGCATCTTTTACATAATCCTGTTTCCCGGTTAATGCCCTTATATCTTCTTCTAAGATTTGCTTTAAGCTATGGGTCTTTGCATCATAAAGATATGTTCCGTCAGCAGTTGTTACATAAATATCTATTTCCTGCCAGTTTCTGGCCGAAGGAGCTGTCCTTTTACCAGATTCTGTCCGGTTTATCCCAAATGCAGACCAAAGTAGATTAGATAACTGCTGAGCCGTTAAAGGTTCTTTACTGAATTCGCGTGAAGATTGTCTTGATGCTAGTATCTGCATTAAGGGCTTTCCACCTGTTTTATCTGGGTCTGGAAGTTTTATTACTTTTAAGTCTTGTGCCTTTGTAAGTGTAATAGCAGATGTAAGTAATAAAAACAATATTATAAAAGAATATCTCATTTTAATAACCTCCTGAAAAAATCAATTAGATTAAATTCAAAATAGTACAAATTATTCATTTTGAAGTTAATCCAATTCACTTTTAATATCAATCTTTCACTGGGGTTATTATCCAATATATTATTTCCTGGATGAGATTAAAAAAAAGCGGACTTTAAAACAAAGCCCGCCTTTTCTTGAAGATTGGAAGTTTTACTTTGAAGCAACTTTCCCTAAGTTCATAAGATAGTCTGTATATATTGCTGAACACATTCTTTTTACCCTGGAATCAGGGTCTTTCTGTGAGTATTTCTTAACTAAATTCATCCCGTCTTCATCTCCTAATTTGTAGAGTGATAATGCAATCAGTATTCTGGTAGCAGGATCTTTCTCCTTAGTGAATTGCTTCATTAGAGCATCCTTTGCCTGATCTACCTTATAGTAGCCTGCAAAATATATTGCACTTTTTCTTACTCCATCAATATCTGAACTTATGTTTACAAGGAGGTTTTCAACTGCATTTTTCTTTAACTCAACTTTAACTGATCCTGTTATCTCATCAACATTAGCCTGTGCCATTACAGACATAGCTGATATTGCAACTAACATTGCAACTAATGCCATTAAGGCTCTCATTCTTTTTGTAGTGTTCGTTTTCATGATAGTATCTCCTTTTTAATAATCTCTTTATTACTTAAAAATTATTCTTTCTTCTTATAATTTCTGATTTCTATTAATTAAGACGATCTCATAGAATGGCAAGTTGTCATAGGAAGGTAAAGGATTGTCAAAAATTGTCACGAAGTAGAAACTTTTTCTAAAAAGGAAAAACTTGTTATTTTATATGGAAGGCTTTTGATATGAGAAAAATATCAGATAGGGCCATTAAAAACGGGGCAAGCTCTTGCCCCTTGTAAAAGCAAAGAAGAGCCAAAAGCAGGAGTTAAAAACTGTTTTACCTAAAAATTGAAGCAACCTGGCAGCTTTCAACCGGAAACTTACCAATTGCGCATTCGTCAGAAAGAACAAAACCTTTATATCCTTTAAGTAGACAATCGTATAGGTAACATATTTCAGATCTTGTAGCAGAAGAATGTCGGGTCATGTGTTCAAGTACTTGTCCTGCCATTATTACTGGTTTGGAAAAGACTTTTATTTCAGATGAAATATTGCCCACATTAATTGCCATTTGCTTAATTCCAAGTTCTGCTCCTAAATCTCCACGGCAAATCCAAAGCTCGTCTGAATTATTAGCAATGCTTAAAACATCCTTAATTGCGCTTTCTCTTTCCAGTTTTGCAATAATATAACTCTCTTTCCCAATATGCTCTCTGTAAAAGGACATTTCTGCAGAATCTTTTATATATGAAACTGCATAACGGATAAAATCATAACATCTTGAATACTCAATTATTGCCGAATCTTTTTCACTTATTACTTCTTTCCTATATCCTGTTGATGAATATGTAATCCCTTTTCTGGAAGAGATTTCTCCAGCTTTTATTACTTTTGCCGTTATTTTATCCTTACTGTAGTTTTGAAGCTGAAGTATTACTTTTGCATCGCTTAATCTTATTTCCTTATCTGAAACAGAGGCAGCTTCAAAAAAATCTGCATGAGGTACTGGCAAAATTCCCATATCATCTGACCTAGAGCAACAGTTAAGTTCAATAATTTGTCCTTTGGAGAGTTTTCTAGTAGGAAAATTACCAAGTCGCCATTTACTCCCCTGTAGATCGAGTACAACTGGAATTCTGTTATCAGATCTATTATTAAACTCAACAATTCTCTCTAACCACTTTTTTAACTCACTTATGTCAAGATGAGAACTATTTAACCTGAAAGAACTTACTCCGGCTGAGATCATTTTACTCCAGATAGTCTCAGAATTACTCGCCGGACCAAGCGTTGCTATTATTTTATATTCCAAACTATACACCTTTTAATTTCTGCTGATAAATATAGGAACTTAAAATTAAAGACCGAAATTTATTGCAAATTTTTATAATAGGTTCTATGTCCTCTAAAAAATAGCTTGAATAAAAACTCTTCTCTTTTTAGTCTATTATTACTATGCACCTCGATCTCTAAAACGGATAAAGTAAGTAGCTAAGAATCATTAAAATGGAGCTAATATGAAAAATACAAACCCTGATCAGAATGTAAAGTCTGTGCGAGCAGCTTGGTGAATTCGCAATTGCTGAACATATAAGAGACATACTTGTCGATGAACAGGAGCACCAGATCGACCTTTCGACTGCTCTTGGACAGGATGTCCCTGATGTTTCCAGAATAAAACAAAATAATCAAAAAAGCAGTGTCCCCGATAGAGAGGTGCTTTAAGAACCCAAATTGTGAGGCGTTATCAATTATGTCAGAAAATACTAAAGATGTTAAATTTGTTTGCCAGTACTGCGGGTATGAAAATCTGACTTATGTACATCTAAATGGTGAAAAAAGGCAGGAGTTCCTTAAGGATTGCTATATTTGCCATCAGCCAAACAGAATAAAGGTTTTAATTGATGAGAAAAATAATGTCTCTGTTGTTGAAGTTAAAATGGTGAATTGGTAGTTTGAATCTTTAGGGCTATAAGATACTATAATGAACGTAGGTGTTTATTAAGGCTTTAGCCTTTTTTCTCTAAGACTGTTCAGTTAAATAATTATTTGCTATTTTTAATATGATCATAAAGGGATTTAGTAAACAGAGATTATTCTCTGCTTATTGAATGCAAATATTCAAAAATTATACATGCAAAGTATATAAAGCTACTTAGAAAAGGTGAAACTTAGAAAATGCCTGTAGAGATTGAAAGAAAATTTCTTGTGCAAAATGATAACTGGAAAAATAACGTTGTATCTGAGTGCCAATACCGTCAGGGCTATATTTCATGCGAAAAATATAGAACAGTTCGGGTCCGCACAGCTTGCAACAGAGGTTTTATTACTATAAAAGGAATGCGAAATGGCCTGACTCGACCAGAGTATGAATATGAAATTCCATTTAACGATGCTGTTGAGATGATGGAACTTTTTTGTTTAAAACCAGTAATAGAAAAAGTCAGGTACAAAGTTTTGCATAATAATAATTATTGGGAAATTGATGTTTTCGATAAGGAAAATCAGGGCCTAATTACTGCGGAAATTGAAATGGAAAATGAAACTGTAGAAATAGATCTCCCTGAATGGATCGGTTTGGATGTGACCGATGACCCGAGATATTCAAACTCAAATTTGGTCAAAAATCCATATGTAAACTGGGGCGTAAAAGCAAAAGTAATTTAAAAATAAAATCTCTCCTCTTTATTTCATAATACGAAAATATCATATCATTGAAATCCATATTTTCTGCACGAAAAAAATACTCTTGAATTTAAGACAAATCTCGTTACCTTAAATAATGTATGGAAAATGGAGCTTTTTTTGGATGGCTCTATGCTAAATAAGACTATTAAAATAAAAAATGAGAAAATAGTCATATTTGTTCATCATTAAAGGAGGAATAAAATGAAAAAAATATCATTTTTGCTGATGCTCTTATCAATAACGGTTTATTTTAGTGCATGTTCAAATAGAATGGGAAGCGATAGAACTACTAGCGGTAGAACAACAACCGGTGGAGGTAATACTGGAGATGAGACTGGAAGTTCTACTGGAGGAAGAACAGGTAGTAGCAGTAGTGAAATGAATATGAGAGCTGAATTTGTTAAAGATGCTGCAGATGGCGGAATGGCTGAAGTACAACTTGGCAACCTTGCCCTTCAAAAAGCAAGCTCTCAATCTGTTAAGGATTTCGCTCAAATGATGATAACTGATCATTCAAAAGCAAATGATGAATTGAAAGATGTTGCCTCCGGTGATAATATTACAATACCATCATCTGTTTCTAGCGACCATCAGGATGATATCGATAAATTGTCAAATCTCTCCGGAACTGATTTCGATAAAGCCTATATGGATCTTATGGTAAAGGACCATCAGAAGGATGTCGACACCTTTGAAGAGGCTTCAAAGAATGTTACAGATCCACAACTGAAATCATGGATCGATAAGACTTTGCCAACTCTGCGCCATCATCTTGAAGTTGCAAAAACAACAAGAGATCAGATTAAGTAGTTCTCTTTTTTCGACATGTGTTCCTGATATAAAAAACTGTGATGATAGTTATACCGATAATATGTCTTCTTTTGGAAAACGGATAACTTTCTGCAAAATCATATTTATCTCCATAATAATGAAGGTGATTGCAAATTGTCTGAAGTAAGATAATTTGCAACAGCCTTCTTAAAATTCTTTTTAATTTGTAATGTTAACTTAACCAAAAGGGTATAACAAAAATGGAAAGGGATTGCCGCCTGATAGTTGAAAATTATTTGGAATCCTATAATAGGAGTGATGTTGATTCAATGTTAAAATTGTTCAGTGAGGATATGCTATTTGAATCTATTTCTAATACTTTGGGAATAACACAGGCAGTCTCACGTGAGCAATTTGCAAAAGTCTCAAAAATGATGGCTGAACAATATGAGGAGAGAAAACAAACTCCAATTCATTGGGTGATCTCAGAAAATGCAGTCGCCATAGAAACTGAGTACTGGTGCAGATTGGCAAAGGACTTGTCAAGCGGGCCAAATGCTGGAGAGGGAATTAGATTGCGAGGAGCTTCGTTCTTTACTATTGAAAATGGTTTAATAAAACGTTTAGTCGACTATATGTAAAATTTTGGGCCGTTTTATACAAACACATTCTCTCCTCTGAGATATTTTTTTACCTCCTGTTATTTATCTGGCCTTCTTATAGTGTTTTATGGAGGAACATAAAAAGTGATGCTTCGCTATATCGGGACTCTTATCCTGTTATGTATCTTGTTTCCTCTGTTATTAAATGCTCAGCATAAATTTACTCTTAAAGCTGATGATAATAAGGAATATGAGGATCAGGTTAAAGAACTTGAGTATGATTTGATCTCTTTGATTACCAGGAAAGATACCTCTGCTTATGCTTCCTATCTGGCAGAAGATTATATTAGAATAAATAGAAAAGGTGGCGAATCGACTAAGCAAGATGTATTAAATGAATTTGCTCAGAAAGATTCTGTAATACGACAGGTCTCCTCAATTCCTTCTAATATTCGTGTGAGAATATATGGCGATACTGCTGTAATGAACTTCGACCTTGAAACAAAGGTAATAACTCCCGATAAAACTGAGATCCATAATTCAAAACTGACAAAGGTTCTTGTGCGAAGAAAAAATAAATGGTTTATGATAAACAATCAGGGGACAGAAATTCAAAAATAGATATCCTGGAGTTAGAAAATTCTGCCCCCCTTTTTTTAGTTAAAATATATTTTCTGGCAGTGTATATTTCCTTCCCTTATTTACTTCTTTAAGATAGCTCCTAAGTGGACTAAAATATTCTATCATTGCCTTTGCACTCATATCCGAACCTATTGATTGCTTTAAGAGTTCTCTCCAATCTTTGCTTGCCCCAGGGCGCATTAGTTTTTTTAGAAAATCTCCAACCTTTTTCTCCCCCCAGTAATTAGTTGCGTGTGGATCCTGATGGAGTATGTTTTTTGCAATATAATCATGGAACTGAAAGAGTAATATGACTGACATTGAATAATCATAGTATTGTGCAGGATCATCGTTTATATGCGTCTTTGATGCAGCATCACAATATTCTTCTCCGCGCTCTTTTGGAGGTTCAATACCTTGATATTTCCTCTTTAACTCCCACCACTTTTTATTGTACTGATCCTTTGGAAGATTATTTGCATAAAGTTCATATTCAAATTCCGTCATTACACCTGCTCCCCATGGGATTAATACTACCTGTTCCAGTGCCTCTTTTAAGAGTTGCTCTATATTATCTGTCTTGGCCCCTGCAGGAACTAAACCCCGGCCCTCAAGAAATGGAGTCTGCATTGATGCTAGTCCTATTAAGCTTCCCATTGCTTCATGAAAAGCACGGTTGGCTCCATTCCTTAGGACCAAGGGGACATCTGGATTTGAATATGTCTTGAAATAGTATATATGCCCTAACTCATGAAGTACGGTACCCCACCACTCTGTATTTGGCTCAACGCTCATCAAAGAGCGGACATCATTTTTAAGATCAATGTGCCATGCGGAAGCATGATTGTTCTTCTTGAATGGCGAGTTTTCTGGAAGAGGATATAAACTGGATTTTTCATAGAATGATTCTCCTAGTGGACCAAATCCTAGGCTTTCGTAGAATTCCTCGCCTTGCTTGATTATCCATCCTGCCGACTTCTGTTTTAATTCTTTATCAAGGTCTAAACCCTTTACATCTACGAGATCTTCCCATTCCTGTCCCCAGCGATTAGGAAGCCAGTGTGCGGGGATCATATCTGGCACTTTCTGTCCATATCTTTCGGCTAAAGTATATCTGGCCCATGTATGCAGTTCACGATATAATGGCCAAAGCTCACTGATCATCTCTCTACAAACTTTCAAAAGTTCATTTGTGCTCATTCCATAGTCGGAAACTTGGTAAGAAAAGAAATCTTTGTATCCGAGGGCTTGCACCGATTTATTCCTTAATTGCTGAAGGTTTGCTAAACCAGATTTTAATGTCTTACCAACTTCCTTACTTGCTTCCCAATATTTTAACCTTGTTGCAAGATCTTTTGATGTCTTTAGTGTATCATCAATCTGGTTGGTTGTCACTGAGTTTCCATCAACTTTGAAATCAAAACCATAGAGCTGTCTCGTTTGTTCAGCATCTGCCTTTATCTTCTCTTTAACAATATCTTTTACAGTCTGCGGATCACTTCCGGCAAAGTAGAGTATTGCTTGCAGCTGTTTTACCTGTAAAGCACTTAATTCATCCTTTCGCTTAAGGTATTTTGTCGATTTTTCAATGTTTTCAGTGCTTCCTGTAAAGGCTGTTAGATCTTCACCTGCCTTTTCTGCTGCTTTTTGTGTAAGTGTGTCTCCTTCAACGATTTTTGTATTTAAGAGCCACTGCGCTTCATTTACAGCAGTATATAACTTCTGATATGTATTGTTGTAATTGTCAAGATAGGCCTGAACTTCTTTCTGAAAAGAGGAAGTCTTATTTGCCTTACTTTGACAAAAGCAAGTACTGGCTGCAATAACAAGTAAAAAGATGAGCAATTGCTTCATTTCTGTTATCCCAAGTTTGTTTTTAATTTTATAAATTAATGCAAATTTAAATGAATTTCATGGATCATTTTAAGTACTTTTGACCCTTATATGTATAGGGAGTTTTGCTTGAATAGTGGGGTTAAATGCACATTAATGCAGCAAGGTCACTTATAGAGACCCACGGTGGGTTTCTTTTGTTATCAGTGAAATGTTATTAGTAATAGGAATTCTGTTTGCTATTTCTGATCTCTGAGTCGTCTGACTCCGGCATAACTATCCACAAAATAATATAAACTAGAATTCCAGGGAAGGCCGCACTAAAAATGGAAATTAGAACATATGCAATTCGAACAATAGTCGGATCCCAGCCCAACCACTCGGCAATTCCACCGCACACACCGGCAATCATTTTGTTTTTTGATCTTTTTAATGGCATGATTTATACTCAATATTTGATTTCTGCCTTTTTTGTACTTCAGCTCGATTATTTTATTTATTTTTTATCAAATGCTGTTTTTTCCTTCAGTAAATGCCCGGGGACAATATTAATCGAGAAAATGAAGGGCTAACCATACTGTTTTTTGCTTTTTATCTGTCCATTCTATTCTATGTTTAGTGTAAGCTGGAATAAAGACATAATCTCCAGGATATAAAACTTTTTCTTCGCTTTCACCCTCAAATGACATACCGGCTGAACCTCCAAGGAGTATAACCCATTCGTTTGTCTCCTGTGAATACCACTCTCCCTCAGGTGATGCCTGCCCGCATGAGACTATTCTTTCGAGGGTAAGGTTATTATTATGAATTAAAATATTAAAAATTTCTTTAGGGAAATAGTCTGGAATTTCTGCATATAGGTTCTTAATTTCCATTAAATCCAATCCTTGTAAAAAATCTAGTTTTTCAGTGGAAATATAACTGTTTTTAAACAAATTTTCACCAATCTTTCCCGATGCCTCTCTTCTTCTTCTTTAATAAAAAGCTTGAAATACCGCGCAGACTACGGATTTATTCTTTTTAAGAACTTACCTTTATCTGCGCGAGAGAAAATTATGGGGCTGTTTTTTATTCTGAGCTTTGCTAAGGCATTCCTCGATGTTCAAACAAGAGCAAACTGAACGACTTTTGGCTTTACGAGCCTTTCAAAGTCCTCAAAACTGAGCCTTATCAGCTCTGTGTGTGACCCAGCATTAAAAGCAATTTCTTTATCCTTTGTAAGTGCTTCGGCAACATAAACAGGCATTTTATAGAGGTTGCCAAAAGGGGGCATTGCTCCTATTTCACAATCGGGAAACATATTCTTAAACTCTTTTTCTCCGGCTAATTCAACATTCTCTTTCCCTGTTGCGTCCCTTAAAAGATCAATATCTACAAGGTACTTAGCAGGAAGCACTGCCATGGCAAATTCTCCTTCGATTTTTACAATTACAGTCTTTGCCAGATTTCTTCCCGGAATATGTGCTGATTGAGCAATTTCCTGCGCTGTAAAGGCGGGGGAGTGCTTTATGCTGACATATTTTACCTTGTTCTTATCAAGGAATTCTTTTAGCTTTTTGACTGGCATAAAAACCTCCTTATAGGTTGTTTTATTATCTTGCTTGCATTTTAATCTAATTAACGACCTTTTAAAACACAACACAAATAAATTATATATAAATCTTAGCCAATCATATTTCTACTTCTCTGTTTTTTGATTAAATTATGTATCATAAATTCTCTAACTATTTCAAAAATCTAAAAAGGAGTAATTTGATGCGTTCGAAATTAATAATAGCTGCTATTGCTGGATCATTTTTATTTGCTGGTATAAATTCTTCAGTTGCACAGGAAAAGGTCGCTAAGAAAACTGCTGTTAAAACTGAAAAGAAAGTCGATCTAAAGTCTCAGAAGAAAGAAGCTCCAAAGGCTCCGAAAACAACTACAAAGAAGGCTAAGGCTGACCACTGCACAGATAAGGAAAAAGCAAGCTGCACACATGAATGTGGAAACGATTAATTAAAGTTTTGCAATAAAAATTAACCCCGGTTGCAGTAATTATTTTTACGCAGCCGGGGTTTCTTATTTTTTTTAGTCCTTAAAGAGAGAGAGGACAAAAACTTTCTTAAATAAATAAGTTTATTATCTGCTCATATAATTCCTGCTTTCCACTTATCTGCTTTGGCTCACCATTTTTTATGGCAAGGTTTCTCAGATCTTCAAAGCTTAGCTCTCCTTTCTCAAACTTTGCACCAGAACCATTGTCAAATGTCGAGTAGCGCTCTGCTCTTAACTTCTTGTAGCTAGATTCTTTCAGAATTGAATCGGCAATCAAAAGTGAGCGTGCAAATGTGTCCATTGCCGAAATATGAGCTATAAACAGATCCTCTGGATCAGTAGAATTACGCCTTAGCTTTGCATCAAAATTAACTCCACCTTTCCCAAAGCCACCAGCTTCAAGAATGATCAGCATTGCTTCTGTCATTTCATAAAGATTTATTGAAAACTGATCTGTATCCCATCCATTCTGGTAATCTCCACGATTTGCATCTATGCTACCAAATAATCCCGCATCAACTGCACACTGTATTTCATGCTGGAAAGTATGTCCGGCTAAAGTAGCGTGATTTACTTCAATATTAACTTTGAAATCCTTATCTAATCCATAGTTCCGCAGGAAACCAATCACAGTTTCTGTGTCAAAATCATACTGATGCTTTGTTGGTTCCATTGGCTTTGGCTCTATTAGAAATGTTCCGTCAAATCCTTGCTTGCGTGCGTAATCCCTTGCTAGTGTAAGGAACATTGCTAAATGCTCTTTCTCTCTTTTCATATTTGTATTCAGTAGTGACATATACCCTTCACGCCCACCCCAGAATACATAGTTGGATCCGCCAAGTTCAATTGTAGCATCAAGAGCTCGCTTTACCTGAGTAGCAGCATAGGTCAAAACGTTAAAATCCGGATTAGTTGCAGCTCCGTTCATATAACGTGGATGACCAAACAGGTTTGAAGTACCCCAAAGTAACTTTACCCCTGATTCTTTCTGCTTTTCCTTTGCATAATTAACCATCGTCTCCAACCTCTTATCGGTCTCGTGAATTGTTGCTCCTTCATCTACAAGATCTGTATCATGAAAACAATAGAAGGGAATTCCCATTTTTGTAATAAACTCAAATGCAGCATCCATCTTTGCCTTTGCCTGTTCAATAGCATCAGAACTTACAGTGTTCCATGGCAGTACTTTTGTACCTACGCCAAAAGGATCACCTCCGGTTGCACAGAAACTATGCCAGTATGCAACAGCAAAACGGAAATATTCCTTCATTGTCTTTCCGTTTACCACCTTATTCTCATCATACCACTTGAAGGCTAAAGGATTTTTAGAATCTCTTCCTTCATATTTAATTCTTTCAATCCCTTTGAAATATTCCTGAGCTCCGACTATATAATCCATTTTTTTACTCCATTACTTTTTTAGTTAATTACTAGTTTCTTTTCAAATATTAAAACTTTTGTGCTAATAGGCTGATTATATGATTCTATTGAGCTGATCAAGCCAGCTATCATAACCTTTAAGAGTCTTTTCTGTTTTTGATTTATCGGGTGAAAGAGTCTCCAGTTTTTTTAATGAATTGAATGCTTCATCAATTGACTTATAATAACCTGCTCCTAATGCAGCCCCCCTTGCCGCACCTTGTGCTCCATCTGTGTCATATAACTCTATTGTCGCACCAGTAAGATTGGCTAATGTCTCTCTAAAAACAGGACTTAAGAACATATTTGCTTTACCTGCTCTTACTACATTAATATTTAATCCCATTTCTCCCATTATATCAATTCCATATTTGAAAGAAAATGCAATACCTTCCTGCGCAGCGCGGAATAAATGGGCTTTTGAATGTCTGTTGAAATCTAAACCCGATATGCTGCATCCAATATTTTTGTTTTCTAAAACACGTTCTGATCCATTGCCAAATGGGATTATTATTACTCCTTCCGAACCTATTGCTACCTCTGAAGCTAGTACGTTTATTTCATTATATGAATATTCACTTCCTGCGGCTTTCCTTAACCAGGAGTTTAATATTCCAGTACCATTAATGCAAAGCAGAACGCCTAAGCTATTCTTCTGATTCGAATAATTTACGTGCGCAAATTGATTTACTCTGGATTTTGCATCAAACCGTATCTTGTCTGTTACTCCATAAACAACACCACTTGTGCCTGCTGTAGCTGCAATCTCTCCGGGGTTCAGCACTTTAAGTGAAAAGGCATTGTTTGGCTGATCTCCTGCCCGGTATGAAATTGGTGTCCCTTTTTTTAAGCCTAGCTCTATTGCAGCCTTCTCGGAGAGTCTGCACTGTATTTCAAAAGAATCATGTGCTTTTGCCAGTATATTTTTGTCTATCTGGTAATATGATAATACGTCTTCTGATATGGAATTCTTTTGGAAATCCCAAAATATTCCTTCGCTAAGGCCGGAAATAGTAGTGTTTATTTCACCACTCAATTTCATTGCAATGAAATCACCAGGTAGCATGGCCTTATATATCCTGCCGTATATATCCGGCTCATTTTCCTTTACCCACCTGAGCTTTGAAGCTGTAAAGTTCCCAGGGGAATTTAACAGACTGGTTAAACACTTTTCTTCACCAATTGCTTCAAAAGCTTTTTGACCAATCTCAACAGCTCGGCTGTCACACCAAATGATTGAAGGGCGTAGTAGCTTTTGATCTTTATCTACAAGAACCAGTCCGTGCATTTGGTAAGTAATTCCAATTGATACAATCTCATCAGCATTTATTGAATTACCCTTTGTTAATTTATGGGTAAGTATCTTGACGTACTCCCACCATACTTCAGGATCCTGTTCTGCATATCCTGGCTTTGGAGTACTTATTGCCATTTCTTCCTCTGGATAAAATCCGGCAGCTTTTACCTTGCCGGATTCAATCTCTAGAATGCTGCATTTTATGGAAGAGCTTCCTACATCATAACCGATTGAATACATCGTTTTATCTCCCTTCAATTTATTTTGCAACACCGAAAGGCGAGAAATACAGGAATGCTGCAATTATAAAAATGAAGACCATTGCAGACATTATTACATCAAATTTATTCCAACTTGCACGTGATTTTGCTTTATCGGCAGAGACTGTTGTCGCAAATGTTAAGCCATTTAGCTGCTCTTCTGATGGTTTTTCGGTTAAAAGACTTACAATTACCATGAGTGCAATTGAAAAGAGGAATAAGAAGATACAGAAGTAAAGGAAGTTTACAGTTGCAAATGTATATAGTATTCCACTTAAACTGTGCCTGTTTAATTCCAGGACTATTCGGGCAATTCCTATGATAAATCCAACAACCATTGCTGAAAATGCTCCCTTGCCATTAATCCGCTTTGAGAAAACCCCAAGTAAAAATACGGCAGCAATTGGTGGAGCTAAATATGACTGAACACTTTGCAGGTACTGGTAGAGAACATCTGATATACCCTTCATCAATGGAATCCAAACCATTCCAAGTATTACAACTGCTGCTGTTGTAATGCGCCCTACTCTTACAAGTTCTTTCTCTGATGAACTTGGTTTTACCTTCCTATATATGTCCATTGTAAAAAGTGTTGAGCATGCATTATATACAGCTGCAAGGGAACTCATCAGGGCTGCCAGGATTCCACCAGCAAGAATTCCTCTTATTCCAACAGGCAATAATGTTTTTACAAGGACAGGAAAAGCCTGATCGGATTGTGGAAGCTGTATCTTACCGGTACTTGCCAGCACATATGCAATAAGTCCAGGGATCATAAAGATAAAAAATGGGAAAAGTTTTAGGTAAGCTGCAAATAATGTCCCGCGCCTTGCCTGCTTTTCATCACGGCCAGCCAGACACCTTTGTACTATGTGCTGATCAGTACACCAGTACCAGAGTCCAACGATCGGCGAGGCAAATAGAATCCCGAGCCATGGGAAATTAGGATCTGACAAAGGCAAAAACATATTTAAGTGATCCTTCGAAATGGAATTTACAAGATTATTCCATCCTCCTATTTCTACAAGACCAGAAATTGTAAGTATAATTGATCCAACAAGAAGAACTATTGCCTGCAGAGTCTCTGTGTACATAACTGCATGCAGACCGCCAAAAATGGTATATAAACCCGTGATTACTATCAGTATTATAGCTCCTGTCCAGAAATCAATTCCAAGGAATGAATTGAAAACAACTGCACCGGCATAAATTGTAACTGAGACTTTTGCTATGATGTAACTTAAAAGTTGTACAATTGATAACAACCAGCGTGCTTTTTCATTATACCTTCTTTCTAAAAATTCCGGCATCGTAAATACACGGCTTCGCATATAAAAGGGGACAAATACCCATCCGAGTATAAGAACTATCCATGAGTGAAGTTCATAATGACCCATTGCCAGTCCGGATTTGGCTGCTGTACCAGCCAAACCAACAATGTGTTCTGAACCAACATTTGAAGCAAGTATTGAGGCACCGATAACAAACCATCCAAGATTACGGCTTGCTAAAAAGTATTCTGAGGCCGAATTCTTTTTCCTTTTGATAGACCATACTGATATTGCGCCAATCACAATAAAGTAGAGGACTACAACTAACCAGTCAAGCGTTCCAAGAAAACTCATATAAGCTCCCTATTGTTTTTTTTGTGTGATTTTTAAATATGGAATTCACAATCCTTATGCATGAAAAAAAGTGTTAAAAGTACACTAATAAGATCGAAATAATGTGTAAAAAATACACTATTAATCTAATTGGCGCAAATGCCTTTTAGATGAATTTTTTATTATTTTATACGAACAATGGTTTTATATTAATAATGGCTTGTTGAAAAATAGAATTATTGGCGATATTTGAGTTATAAAGCTAGGGAATTGAATAGTATACTCATCCCCACTCATATTCTAGTACTGGGAGCAGATCTTTCAAAAAGAATATTTTTTAGTTCAGATGAAGAACCAACTGGAATATTACTGAATTTTGGAATTAATTATAACTCAAATATCAGCCCCTGCTTTTTTAATTTATTATAATTCTTTTTATCAAACCTGTATAAATATGCTGCGCGCTTAATGTTGTTAGTCTCTTTTTCTTCCAGCTTCTGAAGTAAATTCATTGCCATCAGCTTTTTACGGAAATTTCTTTTATCTAACTTCTTGTCCAAAATCGATTCATATAAGTGCTGCAATTGCGGAAGTGTAAACTTTGCAGGAAGAAGTTCAAATCCAATTGGCCTATACCTTACTCTGTTACGTAATTTCTCTAATGCTGTATCAATTATGTACTTATGATCAAAGGGGAGATCTGGAAGTTCATTTAATTTAAACCACTTTACATCGGTCGTATCAATACCAATATGAACAGGATAGTTCTCAGGACTAACTAATGCAAAATACCCGAATGTAAAGACTCTCCATAAAGGAAATCGCTCCGGAGCATCAAAGAACGCGACATCTTCAAGATAAAGATTGGTTATTCCTGTTGTCTCTTCAAGAACCCTCTTAGCAGCCTGGTCTACTAGCTCTTCTTTCTTTATAAAACCTCCCGGTAAAGCCCATCTTCCTTTTTCCGGATTTCTCTTACGCTTTATTAATAATATTTCGAGAAAAGATTTTTCAAATCCAAAGATTGCACAATCAACTGATAAATTCTTAATTATTTCCTTCAAAACATGAGACATATGGACTTCCAAAAAATATAAATTGATATTTGAAATTATTAGCCTACGAAAATTAAGTAAAAAGTGTATAAAATACACAATTAACTCAAAGTTCATCTCTCTTTTTCATAAAATATAGATCCTTAAATAACAATAACTTAAAACTATTTGCCTTTGGTATAAAATAAAACGAAGAAAAACGTAAAAATAACGAAAGAATAAGAAAATATTACTTGCTAATATCTTACTATTTTTTAATTTTGACAAAGAAAAAACAACAAATTTATTAATATGAATAATAGCCGACACGAAAAGATACTTGAAATGCTTTCTAGTAAGGAAAGCGCAACTGTTGAAGAACTTAGCTTACATCTTAATGTAAGTGTTGTAACCATAAGATCTGACCTGAATACCCTGGCTAAGCGCGGCAAAATCATCAGAACTCATGGCGGTGCCCGCCTTGTTGAAGAACGCATAAGACAGGAGTACTCCTTTCAAATGCGTAAAAGCATTAATTTATATAACAAGCATAAGATTGGTGAAGCTGCCTCTAAATTTATCTGCTCAGAGGATTCTGTACTGCTTGACTCGAGTACAACCGTCCTTGCTCTTGCTCATGCAATGAGAAAAAAACAAGAACTAAAAGACGTGACTGTTATTCCAACTGGAATATGGACTGCAATTGAACTTATGGGACATAGTGACTTTAATGTTTTGCTTCCAGGCGGATCATTAAGGCATACTACAGGATCAATCACAGGTCTTGCAGCAAGCAGTTTCTTTAATGAACTTATCATACAGAAAGCATTCCTTGGCGCTTGCGGAATTTCTATTGAAAATGGTTTTACCGATACTCATCTGCAGGAAATAGAATTAAAAAAATCTATAATTAGCCGAATTAAGGAAATCACTGTGCTTCTTGATGGAAGTAAGTTCAGACAGACTGGCTTAGCTGCTTTTGCCGAAATAAACCAGGTATCAAGAATAATAACTGATGCAACTGCTCCTGAAAAAGAAGTTGATAAGCTTGTGAAGCTGGGAGTCGAAGTAATTATTGCAAAATAGACATGCACTTCTATGCCTGAAAATAAAGAATCTAAATCAAAAACAATATTTGGATCAAAATGAAAAATAACTGGAGATTTTTAGGATTCGATCTGGGAGCCGAAAGCGGACGCTGCATGGTTGCAAGCTTGTCAGATGATAAGCTTACCCTTAATGAAGTATACCGCTTTTCAACACATAATATTAAGAATGAAACTGGTTTTCATTGGGATATACATGCCATAAACAGTGAAATATTGCAGGGATTAACAAAAGCAGTAAAAGAATTCGGGGCCGATTATGACGGCATTTCTGTTGATACCTGGGGGGTAGATTATGTACTCTTAAATCAAGACAATAGTATCGCTGACCTTCCTTATCACTATAGGGATGATCGTACAGATGGTATGATTGATGAAGCCTTTAAGCTTGTTAAACGTGAGAATATTTATTGCCGCACTGGAATTCAATTTGCTCAGTATAACACGCTTTTTCAGCTGCTGGCTGAAAAAAAAGAAAACCTAAATTTACTTAAGAGAGCTGACAAAATGCTCTTGATGCCTGATTATATCAACTTCACTCTCTCAGGTAAAATAGTCTCTGAATATTCAATCGCTTCAACTACTAATCTTATTGATCCGCTTACAAGAAACTGGGCTTGGGATTTAATTGATGCTTTTGAATTGCCTAGACATATTTTCCCTCGGGTGGTTGAACCAGGAACAAAGCTTGGCCCTATTGACCCATCAGTAGCAAAGCTTACAGGTATAAATCCAAATGTGCCCATATTTGCTTGTACAGGACACGATACGGCCTCTGCTGTTGTTTCAATTCCTTATACGCAAAATAACTGGGCCTTTTTAAGTTCAGGAACATGGTCTTTAATGGGAGTTGAACTGGATAAACCAATCTTAGACGAAAATGCTCTTAAATACAATTTTACAAATGAGGGCGGATATAATAATACAATTCGATTTCTAAAGAATATTATTGGACTTTGGCCCGTCCAGGAATGCCGCAGGGCCTGGTCACAAGAAGGGAAAAACTATTCTTATGCTGAGCTTGAAATACTAACAAGGGAAGAGGGGCTGACTGGCGCATGGGTAGACCTTAATTCTTCAGAATTTCTAAAACCCGGAAATATGCCTGAAAAGGTCGTGGATTATTTGAAAAATTCAGGACAGAAATTTAAGACGAATCCGGGCTTTATTATTGGCGTTATACTGGAAAGTCTTGGATTTTGTTACAGAAGAACAATAAAACAAATTGAAGAGGTAACACAAAAGCCTGTCGATGTCCTTCATGCTGTAGGAGGTGGCATACAAAATACTCTTCTAAACCAATATACAACTGATGCAATTAACCGAAAAGTTGTAACGGGACCTGTTGAAGGGGCAATAATTGGAAACGTTGGTGTTCAGGCAATTGCTTCGGGTGTAATTCCTGACAGAAAGCATTGGCGTAAAATTGTTGCAAATTCCTTTGAAGTTAAAGAATATGAACCTGTAAATACTAAATACTTCGATCAGAATGAAGAGCAATTTTTAAGAGTTACTATTCAAAAGAAGATTTAACGGGGAATGAAAATAAAAACTGAAGTGAAAATAAACTGAAATGAAAATATTTAATTATAAGGAGAAACTTAATTGAAACAGAATATCACATCTTTAATAAAAGATATACTTGAAGCATGCAAAAGGACTTATGATAGAGGTTATGTCGCCTCAAATGATGGTAATATCAGCGCCCGTATCGATTCTAAAAGTGTTCTTATAACACCTACTGGAATGAGCAAGGGCTTTTTGAAAGCCTCTGACCTTATTATTGTTGACATGGATGGAAAGCTTATTAAAGGAAGCAAAAAGCCTTCTTCTGAGACTTTTATGCATCTTCAGATCTATAAGAGCAGGCCTGATGTTAATAGCGTTTGCCACTCACATCCACCCTATGCAACTGGCTTTGCCGTAGCAGGCATTCCTTTAAATAAGATGGTCCTTCCAGAGGTCATTATAGCCTTAGGTACGGTTCCGCTTGTTAAATATGGCACAACAGGAACAGATGAACTCTATGGAAGTATTGCAGAATATATTAAAGATTTTGATGCTTTCCTTCTTGCTAATCATGGCGCTCTTACTGTCGGCAACAGTGTAATTAATGCTTACCATAAAATGGAAACATTAGAGCATGCTGCTAAAATACAGTTTATTGCAAAACAACTTGGACAAGTAAAGACATTAAATAAAAAACAGACTGATCAGTTAATAAACTTAAGACAAAAATTTGGAGTAAGACTGGATCTTGGTCTGAAGAAAACTAAATTATCCAATGGTGGAAAATAAATTGGGGGAGTAATAATGGAAAACGCGAGTTCAAAACCTAACCTTAACAGGCTGCAGGGAAGCCTTCCCAAAATTGGCATCCGTCCTGTTATTGATGGAAGAAGAAAAGGTGTTCGGGAGTCTCTTGAAAATCAGACAATGCAAATGGCTAAAAATGCAGCAAGGTTTTTAAGAGAGAATCTACATTATTCTAATGGCAAAAGCGTTGAGTGTGTAATTGCTGATAGCTGTATTGGCGGAGTAGCAGAGGCAGCTGCATGTACCGAAAAATTTGCACGCGAGGGAGTGGGTGTGTCTTTGACTGTTACACCATGCTGGTGCTATGGAACAGAAGTAATGGATTCAGATCCTCTCATCCCGAAGGCTGTCTGGGGATTTAATGGTACCGAAAGACCTGGCGCAGTTTATCTTGCAGCTGCACTTGCTGGATATTCTCAGGCTGGTTTGCCTGCTTTTGGTATTTATGGGAAAGATGTTCAGGATGCTAACGATTCGGAAATCCCTGATGATGTAAAGGAAAAATTGCTTCTTTTTACTACAGCTGCTTTGGCTGCTGCTCAGATAAAGGGAAAATCTTACCTTTCAATGGGATCTGTTTCAATGGGAATTGCAGGATCAGTTGTGGACCCGAATTTCTTTAGGAATTATCTTGGAATGAGAAATGAATCGGTTGATATGACTGAATTTGTACGCAGAATCGATGAAAAAATTTATGACGAAGCTGAATATGAAAAAGCACTTGCATGGACAAAAGAACACTGCAAGGAAGGCGAAGATACAAATAAAAACAAATCCTCTAGAGAAAGAAAAGATCAGGAATGGGAAATGGTAGTTAAAATGGCTATTATAGCCCGCGATCTTATGGTTGGAAATCCAAGACTTGCTGAATTGGGCTTCGGGGAGGAAGCCTTAGGACATAATGCTATTTTATCAGGCTTCCAGGGTCAACGTCAGTGGACGGATCATTTCCCAAATGGTGATTTTCTAGAGGCAATTCTGAACTCTTCATTTGACTGGAATGGCATCAGGGAACCATACATTGTAGCTACTGAAAATGATAGTCTTAATGGTGTGGCTATGTTATTTGGTCACCTCTTGACAAATACTGCTCAGATCTTTTCTGATGTCCGCACTTACTGGAGTCCAGCTGCTGTAAAGAGAGTCGCAGGATATGACTTGGAAGGAATGGCTGCAAATGGAATTATTCATCTGATTAACTCAGGTGCTACTACACTTGATGGTACTGGAAAACAACGCCTTGATGGTAAAGCCGCAATGAAACCATTCTGGGAAATTACAGATAAAGAAGCTGCCGACTGCTTAGAGGCTACAAAATGGTGTGCTGCTTCAAGAGAATATTTTAGAGGCGGCGGTTTTTCTTCTCAGTTTTTAACTGAAGGCGGAATGCCTGTTACTATGAGCCGCATTAATCTTATCAGAGGCTTAGGACCAGTTCTTCAATTGGCCGAAGGTTATACGGTTAGCTTACCTTCTGAAGTCGATAACTTGCTGCAGAGAAGAACAGACCCTACTTGGCCTACAACATGGTTTGCTCCTGTTCTTAATGGGAAAGACGCATTTACTGACGTCTACTCTGTAATGGCAAACTGGGGAGCTAATCATGGCGCAATAAGTTATGGCCATATTGGAGATAAGCTCATTGCACTTGCTTCAATCTTAAGGATTCCTGTCAGTATGCATAATGTCCCTGAAGACAAGATCTTCCGTCCGAGTGCTTGGAGAGCTTTTGGAACAAAGGATCTTGAGGGCGCTGATTATAGAGCCTGTATGAATTTTGGTCCACTCTATGGTAAATAATTAAATCCTTCTCGTTGATTGATCTTTTGACCGGCCGGTCAAAAGATCAATCTTATTTTATTCTGTTCTAAAACAAGTCTTTCTTAAAATATAAAATAAAAGGGGTGCCTTATGAGCCAATATCCGGTAAAAAAAGTATTGCTTTTATTTGCTCTGTTGTTTTTATTTACAACTCTCTCTTTTGGAGAAAAACAGGATACTCAAAAACAGGAGAAGAAAAGGTTATGAAACGCGTTGGAAGCCTGATCAAAGTAAGACCTGAATATGAAGAAAGATATATTATCCTTCATAGAAATACTTTCCCTGGTGTTTTAGACAGGATTAGAAAATCAAACATAAGGAACTACTCAATATTTCTTCTTGATGGAATCCTATTTTCGTACTATGAATATGTTGGACAGGATTTCGATGCAGATATGAAGTCTATTGCTGATTCTGTAACTAAAGATTGGTGGAAACTAACCGACCCTATGCAGGAACCTCTTCCAACTAGAAAGCCCGGCGAGTGGTGGGCCGAGATGGATCAGATACTTTGCCTTGAAAATTCTCCTGCCATAACTAAAGAGCGCATTGGCCAGGTAGCTGAAATTACTCCTGGTAAAGAAGAAAATATTATAGATATCCTTAAAAACTACCCACAGGATCTGGAGGATGTTTTTAATCAAGAGTATTTTCAGAATCTGAATATCTTCCTTAAAGATGGAAAGCTTTATTTCTACTATGAGTATACTGGCAATGATATTGAAAAATCATTTAATAGTATCAGTGGAAATGATAAGTTCGTCTCTTTCCAAAAGGAACTAAGGCAATATATGGTACAAAAAACTGATGGACCTTGGCAGCAGATGAAAGAGGTATTCCACACAAATTAAATATAACTGATTGTTTTATTATTAAGAGAGTTCTATGGTAAATAAGAAAGTCTTTGTTACTGGTTGCTTTGATATGCTCCACAGTGGACATGTCGCTTTCCTTAAGGAAGCTTCGTCCTACGGAGATCTGTACGTTGGAATTGGTTCGGATGCAAATGTTTATAACTTGAAAGGGCGTTATCCTGTAAATACTCAGGATGAAAGAAAATATATGATTGAAGCCCTGGCTTGTGTGGAAAAATGCTATATAAATTCAGGTTGGGACATAATTGATTTTGAAAATGAATTACAATTAGTAAAGCCTGACATATTTGTCGTAAATGAAGACGGTAACTCGCCTGCTAAAGAAGAATTGGCTGCAAAATATGGCTATGAATATCTTGTCTTAAAGAGAATCCCGCATGCTGACCTGCCTGTACGCTCAACTACATCTTTAAGAAAAGAATGTACTATGCCTTATCGTATTGATTTGGCCGGAGGATGGTTAGATCAGCCATATGTTGGCAGCTATGGCTCGGGCCCAGTCATAACTGTATCGATTGAACCTACATTTGAATTCAACGAACGTAGCGGTATGGCTTCAAGCACTAGAAGAAAGGCAATTGAACTATGGATGACTGATGTTCCGGAGGGTAATAAAGAGCAGCTGGCAAAAATACTTTTTAGCTATGAAAACCCTCCAGGTACAAAGATAATTGCCGGTTCCCAAGATTCTATCGGTATTGTTATGCCGGGTCTCAATAGGCTTGATTATACGGGCCAGTATTGGCCTGTAAATATTTCTTCTGTTCACACAGAACAGATACTTTCATGGATAGAATCACACCTTTATCTGATCACTCTTGGCCCTAGGGTCTCTAGTTATGATGTCCTTGATAATACATGCATAAATAAGCAGAACGCTGAACGGCTGGCTGATGCAGCAAAAAAATGCTGGGAAGCTATTGTTCAGATGAACTTGCCTGATTTTGGCAAATTCATAAAGGCCTCATTTGAAGCCCAGATAGCAATGTTCCCTAATATGATCGATGAAGCAATAATAAAGGTAATACAGAAATATCAAAAGAAAGCCCTTGGCTGGAAACTTTCAGGCGCAGGCGGTGGTGGTTATCTCATCCTTGTGGCCGATAAACCCATCAAAGGTGCAATGCAGATCAAGATTCGTAGAAGAGATATTTAATATTCATCAGGCAGTCGCGCGCTAAAAAAATCTTTGCAGTGCGAGACTGCCCATTAAGCTTTTAATACTACTTCTTACTTTGCTTTAATAGCCAGTCAAAGACTTCAGGATTATTATAAGTCTCTGCCCATGAGTTATGCTCTGCATTTGGATAAATAGTAAACTTTGGATTCCCTCCACATGCCTTTAAGGCATTTACCATCGATTGACTCTGAGATAGCGGGACAATATTATCCTTTGCTCCATGGAAAACCCATATTGGAACATCCTTAAAAATGTATGCTTTTGTGGAATCGCCTCCACCACAAATAGGAATAGCAGCTGCAAACCTATTTGGATACCTTGCAAGCATTTCCCATGTGCCAAAACCTCCCATACTTAAACCAGTGATATATATACGGTTAGGATCAACATCATAATTGCTTTGAACATCTTTTAACAGAGCATCCAGAATTTCAATCTCACTGTCCATACCCCAGTACAAGTTCTCAGGACACTGAGGCGAGATAAGTATAAATGGCAGGTCCTTTCCTTCACTTGCAAGCATTGGTGGTCCATGCTTTGAAACAAGACTTATATCACTCCCTCTTTCTCCTGCACCATGGAGAAATAATACAAGGGGCCATTGTTTCTTTTCCTTGCCATAGTCTTTTGGCAGATAGAAAAGACAATTTGTCGAAACAGTCTTTTTATATTCTTTTGTATAAACAATTGGATGCTGCCCGGGATTTGTTTCTGTTATTCCGGAAGTAGAACATCCAACCATAAATAGAGCTAAGAGTAAAACGACTGGCAGACAGGGTCTCACAGATCTCATTTTAATCCTTTTTTAGTTGAAAAATCAGGTTGAAAAATCAGGGAGTAATTTATAAATATCTTTTTGCTTATGCAATGAACATGAAAAAGCTTATTATCAGAAGCTTATTATCAGAATGCTATATGCTTGATAATTCTTGGACAATAAAACAAAAGCAGCCTTGTGAGCTGCTTTTATCTTTAGTACTGTAAATCCAAATATTTTATTCAACTATAAACTCATCAGTGAAAACCCAAGCTTTTTCACCTGCACCTTCGTGCCATTTGGGTATGGGCCCTATATTTACTGCCTTAACATAAATGTATCTTGC
>JAUZPB010000199.1 GCA_030706145.1 Bacteroidota bacterium | reverse complement strand
GTTACCTGCAATAATACAGAAGCAAAGATAATAAATAATACAATCTTGAATTCTACCAATTCCGGGATCATTATCTCCGGAAGCAGTGCACTTCCGGTAATAAAGAATAATATTATATGGGGCAACGACCTTCCATTTTCTCTATACTTGGGTGCAGAGAGAGCCGATATAGATATCTCTTATAATGATATTGAAGGAGGATACACCGGTACTGGCAATTTTAACAGTATGCCAGGATTTACAAACTCTTCCGGTAATGAATATCTTCTGGACAAAAGCTCACCTTGTATCAACAAGGGAGATCCTTCTGAAGAATATAATGATTCTGACGGCAGCCGCAACGATATAGGGGCAACCGGCGGAAAAACAGGATACTACACAACAAATGTAACGGATCCGGAAAGGCAAAACTCACGGCCTATGAATTATTCACTGTTTCAAAATTATCCTAATCCGTTTAACCCGATAACGATTATTAATTACTCCCTTCCTGAAGATCAGAAAGTAAAACTAAAAGTATATGATATGCTGGGAAAAGAAGTTATTACACTTGTAAATGAATTTAAGAATGCAGGCAGCCATACTGCTAAATTTGATGCATCCTCCCTGCCTTCCGGAGTATACATATACATGCTTCAGGCAGGCAAATTCAGGGAGGCAAAGAAATTATTGCTGCTGAAGTAATGTCCAAGATCTTATGGGCACAGTATTGGTGACTGTGCAAACAAGTTGCATTATGAAGACTAATGCTAAAGGCATGATTATTTTTATTTATTTTATACGTTTCAGAAGCCAGGTAGCACATTGAACTTTATTTTCAAGTATATCGAATTCTTCCTGTTGTGTTTTTATATAATCTTCAAAGATTTTTCTTTTTTCAGGATGTAGCTTTATCAATTCCTCGGCCCGTCGCTCAATAGACCTAAACATAGATTCATCTATCGTCTTTTGAGCAGTATTGTCAGGTCTGCATTCTTGAATAATTTCGAAGGATTGTTTTTTTAATATTGAGATGGTTCCTTCATAATTAAGATAGGTTCCGGCATATGGGCTCGTATCATCAATGACATAGGCATCGTCAATTATCAAATAACCGTTTTCTCTAATACAATTTTTAACCTGGTTTAGTGTGGCTTCCATATTGCCAAGTACTGAGCCGATCGCTCCAAGTACAACCAGATCATAACCTGAGTAGTCATTAATAACATTTCTAATATCCGCATTTATAAACTCACATAAGTTGTCTACGTGGTATTCTTTTGCTTTAGCAGTCGCATACTTTACAAAAGCAGGCAATGCATCTATGCCTATACATCTAACATTGAATTCCTTTGCGATTTTGACTGAAACTGCACCTTTACCGCATCCAAGATCAAGTACTCTTGTAGAATCATTTGTTTTAATATGCTGCCTGATCAAACTAATTATTTCTGCGGGTGATGAGCCTAACTCCCACAGATCCTGAAGTAAATAATCAAGATAAGAGAATAAAGAAGCGTCTTTGCCATCTAACGAATGAAGAATGCTTTCCTCTGTAGTGTTCATATTTGAATCCCGATAATTATTGTTTAAGAAATGTTATTTTCAACATTGAAAATACTTTTATGGTTGTCAAGAAGATATTTTCTTAGTATTTGAAATATCCTGCCTATCTAATCAACTTTATTTAGAAGAGGAACAATAAGTTCCTCTTCTATAGTTATTTTAATCAAATAAGTTTTCCAGGAATCCACCTCTTCTTTTCCTGTGATGATCCCTATCATAATAGTCATCATCGTCATAATGATGGTGCTTATCATGGTGGTCATCATCATAGAATCTGGATGAATTTCTATCTTCAACCTGTCTGTTTCTGGCAAGTATCTTGTCAAGTTCCCCTTTATCAAGCCAGATCCCCTCACATTTGGGACAAATATCGATCAGAACATCAGCTTTAGTTACCTCATTCATAAATACATCACATGAAGGACACTTCTTCATTTGAATTCTCCTTATTAATTATGACTTAAAATCAAGTATAGTTCTACACTTCGAGTGTAATTCTACACTTTTCAAATCCATAAAATCTACTAAGTACTTGTTAATTATGAGTTATTAGTATTGCTTTAATAGGATACTATTCAGGTGGATTCCAGATATCAAAGTTAAGTATTGATGTTTGAGCAGTATAAGAAGTAAACAATGTAGCTTGCGGAATAAAAAACGCGTTTATATGGGAAATCTCAAAAGATGAGAATTCATCTTCCTCCATATTAGTATCTTTATCATCAAGGCAAATACCAGAATTCTCAACAGACAATTGAAACTGATCAGCCAGATCCCGATAGCCAGAGCTTAATACAGAGAGAAAGAGTAATGCCGTCACAATAATTATATTTAGTTTAAGTCCCATCTTACTTAGTTTTTTATCTATAGTAAAACAATAAATGCCGTAAAATATATAGAAATAAAGATATAGCCAATTAGCTTAACATTCAAGGTTTTTAAGATTCAATATTATCAATAAAATTGGCCCCTCATGAAATCGCCTAAGATAATTTTTGAGCTGTTCTGGTCTGAATGCCTGTCCTATTAATATCTGTAATTTAATGGTTGCAGGCAAACCCAGTTGTTATAAATATGGGATAGTATTAAATTTACAGGATAATTTATAAGCTTTATAATCAGTGATAATTGGAGGATATTAAATGAAATTTAATGTTTACTTTTTAATCGTTGGGATCCTTTCAATTTTTTTCAGTATTACACATGCACTGAATGGGCATGCGACTGTTTTACCATTGATTGATGCAGCTAATTTTGAGATAGCCACAAAAACTACAATATTCTATGTTTGGCACGTCATTACAATTGAGAATTTAATTTTTGGAATCGCATTTCTTATAATGGCATTTTATAAAGATTCAGCAAAAGTAAAATTCGCCGCCTGGACAATTGCAATCATTATACTTGCCCGTTGGGTAATTATTTTCAGCAGCACTCTATTAAAAGATATAAATGGGATTAGTAATGTATTAGTAGATTCCGCAGCAATTGTGATTTTCGTTGGCCTGATAGTATTAGGTATAAGAAGAAATGATAAAACTGTTTATCAAACTGCGAAAATATAGAAAAGTCAGAAATTGCATTTTAGTAATCTGATACGGACCGATATAAAAACTATTCTCACTCAATAATGGTTAGCTTGGAATTATAAATTCGACAATAGCAATATTTTACATTACTAAGATATAGAAAAGTTCAACTGCATAAACAAGTAATTCCAGACTTCATATTAACAATTGTATCCTAATGCGTTTATTCTGGTTCCACAGATCGAATGACTAGTATTCCTATTCTATAATTGATTTGCTACTCATAAGGATCTTACATAAATTAACTCAAAATAAAGAGGGACTTAATATGAAAAAGTTCTTCCAGAAATATTTTCTTGATACAAACAGATATGTAATATCCTTCTTTTTCGTAGGCTGGATCATACTTGCTGTTGGCGTATCCATTAGCTGGTCCAAGAGATTAGGTGGATATGGATGGGTTATATATTTAATATTAGTTACTTTATTTGTTTTTGAGATACTGAAAAATGTAAGAAAGTCAAAAAGTAAGAAAATTATGGAATGTATTAAACTGCCACCTATAAATTAATTAAGGAACATGATAAGATATACTAATTATTAAGCATCACGAAGGCTACATTATTGGAATAATTTTACTCTTTATATACTACTAATCCATAAACATTGAGAGTATGATTATGATCTTCCCTTCTTTTCATTTTTTCCAGGTACTAGGTAAAGATTTGCTACGCAATGCAGTATAAAGTAAAATACGTTCGAACTATCTTTGTAATTGCCTGCTTTGCGACAATAGCATTTATCTTTTATTCCTGCAGTGAAAACCCGGTTGAATCACACAACAGCGGTCTTACAGGTTCAAGAGTTTACAGTATTAACAGGGTTGACGGTGGGACAAATTTCCAGGTTCGATTCACCTCAATTGACTCGCTGGATAAGTTTAAGGAAATTGGTTTTTCATTTCGTTCTGAATCCATGTTAGTTTTTCCCGACCATTTCATAAGTCAAAAGCACAGACTATACGTTGTTGCATCTTTATCAAAGCTCTATTTTATTGATACTCAGTCCAATAAACTTGTCAAAGTTGTTGAAATGACCTACACAGGAGAAATTGACTTTAGTTTTGTTCCAGGGGAAATAAAGTTTCTTGATTATGATGATGACAGGTGCATTCTTATCTCAGGCAATTCTGCCTATCTGATCAGCCTGCCAGACAAAAGCATCGAAAGAAGAGTGTTTGACGGCAACAATATCTCCTTTGCAACGAGTATCATCAGTTCAGCTTTAACATACGACAGAAGATTCCTTTATCTTGTCACAGAGACACGGGGGATTTCAGGACGTCCAAAGCATCTCCTCAAAGTTGACCTGCTGATGAATAAGATAAGCCGCATTGAACAGCTATCTCCAAATATCTATTCTCAGGATACTACAGGAATTGCAAGTCTTGGAACTACAAGTGAGTACCTTATCTACCTGGACTCAACGAATGATTACCTTCTAGGGATAGGAAGAAGTACCTACTATAAATACTCAGTGAGAAGCGACAAGATGATAGAAAAGAAAACTTACAGAGCTCTCTCAACAAATCATGAATTATATCCATTCGGAAAGAGTAAACTCTTAAGCCATAGCATTGATGGAGGCAGCTTTCATATAATTAATGTAGAAGACTTTTCTATATCGGATTATATGCAGACGCAATCGGACTATTTGGCGGGTATCTATCAGAAACTTAGTGATGGTCTCTACTTTCTTGCAACAGATAATAGAGGGACTGCTTTTATCTTTAATGTCACAGAAAAGAAGCTAAAATACTCATTCCCTCTTACAACACTTTACAAATTTATCATTATGGAGGCGATCTGATGATATATATTATTCGACAAAAACAAGTAACTAACTATATGCCAATGTTTATGATATAAATAAAAGAATGTCAAAATCAAGACAATTGAAATTTATTCTGTTTATTCTATTATCCTGCAATGTTTGGGCACAGGAATACAAAGGTTATGGTGAGATCATTTTCATGAATCGCACACCAAGCCCCAAAGCAGAAGCTATGGGCTCAGCCCTGGCTAGTATAATTGACAATGTGGCAACTCAGTACTATAATCCTGCTGCTTTGGCAGATGTTAACGGCTTAAACTTTGCGTATTCTTACTCTTCTCCATACTACACACTTAAAAATGCAGGTTTCAACTATTGGGGATTATCCTGCAATATAAACCAACGTCATTCAGTGGCTCTAAGCACCTATAGCTTTTCAACCGGACTACAATACCTTTATCCTAGTTCATCAAGAAATACAAAACAGGACAATTTAGCCACAGGAGTATATACTTTATCCTACTCACTGAAAGTCACTGAATCATTTTTCCTTGGAACAAATTTCAATTACTTCTATGACGAAGTTCCTAATGGACCGGCAGATAAGGCCAGAGTAAAAACTTATCCTATAGATCTTGGAGTGCTAAAGCATATCCCTTTATATGAAAACAATAATCACCGACAGAGTTTATCGATAGGAAGCAGTATAAGGAACCTGAATAATTCACATGTTGAGCTGTCAGGTGAAAAGCAGTGGCTGCCTTCAATTCTGAGGTTTGCTATATCATATGAGTATACGATCTTTAAGAATACAGCTTCAGAGCTTGATCCACTAAGTGTAACAGCTATAGCTGAATACCAGGATGTCCTCAATAGCGGTTTTTATACATCAATAAAACTCGGTGGTGAGGTCAGACTATATGATCTGATCTCTCTTAGGGGCGGATATTTTAGGGAATCTCTTGATAATACGTCAAGCTTAAACGGCTTAGATAAGGTAAGCCGTTTTACTTATGGATTTGGACTTTACCTTCCCTTACAGAAAATAATTGACAAACACCTTCCTTTCGAACTTATATTCAGCTATACCTCCTTAAATCAAGCATCATTTGTAAGAGATTTTGACAATTGGGGCAAGTATTCTCTCGCTGGTATATGCATAAAATATATTGATCTATGAGCTCTTGCCTTTCTAAATCAGGATAAGTATGATGATAAATCACTTAAATCTTATATTCGCCCGCAAAAATATAATGCATTCCAGAATTCAAGTCATAGAAAGCATTATTGAATTATTATAATTTTGATTAAATTCCTAATCATGATTTTCAGTACATATACCAGGGATATAGGAATACTGGTTTTTATCGACTATTTTCACAAGTATAATTATGAAATACTTTAGAATCCTTGCAATCCTTATCATACTTTCTTCTTTCGCTTTTTCACAGACAAACCAATGGGTAAACTTTTTAGCCGAGTCCAACATTAATTGTCAGGCAATTGAGGGGAATTACCTATGGATTGGGGCAGATAACTATTTAACAAAACTTAATACATTAACTGGAGAAAAAGAGATATTTACTACTAAGAATTCAGGACTGCCAGACAAAAGAATTTACTCAATTGCAATTGACCAGCTAGGAAATAAATGGATCGGTACTTATGGCGGTGGACTTGCAAAATTTGATGGACAGACTTGGAATGTTTTCACTACCCTCAATTTTTGTCTGCCAAGCAACAATGTTCAATCATTAGCAATTGATCAGCAAGGGAATAAATGGATTGGGACTAATGGTGGTGGAATTGTAAAATATGATGGTCGCAAATGGACAGGATACAGTAAATCTAATTCAGGTCTCCCAGACAATTGTGTTACCTC
>JAUZPB010000198.1 GCA_030706145.1 Bacteroidota bacterium | reverse complement strand
GAGGACCTTCCTAAGAACTCCTTAGCTATTAAAGAAGGTACCTTTCTGAAACCGCAGCATATTGCTCTTGCTGCTGCCTGCGGAAAGTCTCATATAAAGATTTATGATAAGTTAAAATATGGTATATTGACGACTGGCGATGAATTAGTCGACATTAACGAAATACCAGAAAATGATAAAATAAGAGCTTCAAATCTTTACACATTGATTGCTGCAGTAAAGGAAATTGGTCAAACTCCTGTTAATCTCGGCATTGTTAAAGATGATCGTGAGAATATTAAAGAAAAAATTTCTTCATCTCTGAACTCTGATATTGATGTTTTAATTACAACTGGAGGAGTTAGTGTTGGCAAATATGACTATGTAAAAGATATATTCGAAGAAATTGGAATTACAAAAAAGTTTCATAAAGTAAATATTCGCCCGGGTAAACCTGTTCTATATGGTACATTTCAAAAGAAAGAAAAGACGGTTTTGATATTTGCCTTACCTGGCAACCCCGTTTCCGCTCTCGTAACATTTAACCTTTTCATAAAAGATATATTATTATCCGGATACAATAATTCAGAACTCGTAAGAATTAATGCAAAGCTATCTGATGATATCGATAAAAGTGATTCAAAAAGGCATTTTATAAGAGGGGAATTAAGAAATTCTTCAGATGGATTCATTGTTTCTCTGGTTGGAAATCAGTCATCAGGAAATCTTGCTCAGATGAGTAAAGCTAATTGCCTTATCGTAATTGAAGAAGATCGTATCAATCCAAGAAAAGGAGAAATTGCAGAATGTATAATGATATAACAGCTATTATCCTTTCAGGCGGAAAAAGTTCCAGAATGGGTCAGAATAAGTCATTAATGAAAATTGGTGAAATTACCATAATTGAGCTTATGCATGAAAAGTTAAGACCAATGTTTAAGGAGATTATACTGATTACTAATGACATAGATGACTATGCATTTTTGAAAGTCCCGAAATATACAGATATTTATCCTGGAAGGGGACCTCTTTCAGGCATACACTCAGCATTAAAAAATACAACGACATTTAGAAATTTTATTATTTCCTGTGACATTCCACTTATGAAAAGGGAGATGATTGAATATCTGGTGAATTACACTACATCTTATCCGGTCACAATAGCAAAGGCTGACGGCTTTATTCAGCAGCTGTGTGGCGTTTATACAAAGGAATGCCTTCCTGTTGCAGAAAATATACTAAAAGAATCAATTGAAGAGGAATCAAGAACCAGTGATCAAAAAAAAAGAGGATGCAGAGTGCTGGAGCTAATTGACAAAATTGGAGCTGAAGTAATTGACGCGCAGGCACTGCCATTTTATGAAAAGGATATGTATTTCAATATGAACAAAAAAGATGAATTTGAATTTGTAAAACAAAAGTTGATCTCATGAAAAGTAGGAAAGTAGAAATTCTTTCATATTTGCGTTATAAGCTGCTAAATACATAAATCTATGTATTTACCCGAAGTCAGGGCTTTGTTCTTCTCCAGAGGCCTTAATGGAGGAAATTTGCCCTTTTCTTTTTGTGGTTGTGTACCTTTATTCAGTTACAAGAGTTTTATCACTTCAACATAGAATTTATTTAGCTGCAGACAATGATCTCATCTGAAACAAAAACTTCGCCACCATTAATTACACGTGCAAAAATTCCTTCTCTGGGCATAACACAATCACCTACAGTTTCAAAAATTGCACACTTGGAATGACACTGTTTTCCTATTTGAGTTATTTCAAGCTCGGCTTCTTTGCCAATAAATAATCGTGTACCAATCTTTATTTCAGTAAGGTCGATGAACTCTGTTGTAATGTTTTCTGCAAATGCCCCGGGTCTTAGAGTCGGAAGTCCTTTCTGGCGCATTTTATCTATGCTTTCTATTGCGAGCAAACTTACCTGCCTGTGCCAGTTTCCTGCATGTGCATCACCTTCCAAACCTGAATTAGTAATCAGCTGTGTAGAGCTTACATTTGTTTTTGGAATACCTTTTTTCCGGCTTATTGATATAGCAACTACTTTCCCTTTTTTCGAAGCTGTCCCTTTTATATGATCCATTTAATTCATACTCATAGTTGTTCTCAGTCTATTCCTTAATACATTTTAATAGATGTAACTTTATACAGAATAATACGAAAAACTGTGAAAATTTTCACTCTGGATGAGAATTTGCGTAAATAGGATAAAAATACCTAGAAGTAGGTATTTCCATAAGTAAATAAAATTGTCATTTTGCTCCGAAATTTATTTGAAAAACGGGTATTAGGATCTTTTTATTCGTTTATTACACATTTTTTATACTGTTTTATAAGGGGTTACAATGAAATGGTTTTATGATATGAAGATAGGTGCAAAGATCATCTCTTCATTTATTTTAGTTTCACTTATTACAGCTTTGGTAGGTTATGTGGGACTGCATAACATGGGGACCATTAACGATTTACTTGGTAATTTATACGAAAAACATTTGGTGGGGCTTAGCGATAATAAACAAGCAAATCTTAATCTTATTTACTATGACAGGGCTCTTCGTAACTATATACTGGCAAAGACAAAAGAAGATAGGGAAGGAAGACTCACAAATATGAAAATTTATGAGAATCGCTTCCGTGATAATATGGAAAAGGTCCGAGCTTCTTTGGTAACAGATGATGCTAAAGAAACACATAATAAAATTATGTCGGGGTTTGAAGATTATTTAAAAGATGCAAATATCCTGGTCGACCTTGTTAATGAAAATGGTTATTCAAATGTCTCTGATGCCGTTTATAAGGCTACTGTAGTAACTAAACAAAAATCCGCAGATATAGATGCAATGATGACAAAATTATCTGATGCTAAAGAGCGGCTAGGAAAAGAAGCTTACAACGAAAGTGACGGGATTTATAAAAGCAGTAAATCCTTTTTGCTCCTTTTAATTGTATTGTGTGTTGCATGCGGCGTTGCTTTAGGACTATTTATTTCGAGAATTATCAGCAGACCCGTTAAGACTTTGGCCGATACTGCCGATAAGCTTGCTTCAGGTGACATAGATGTTGAAGTTAAAGCTACATCAAAAGACGAAATAGGAATGCTGATGAGATCATTTAATAAAATGATTGATAATACAAAAGAACAAGTAGAAGCAGTGGAAGCTGTTGCTGCAGGTGACCTGACAATTTCTGTAAAAGAAAAATCCGACAAAGATAAGCTTATGCTTTCAATTAAGAAAATGATTAATGAATTAACCGAAGTCGTTCTTAATGTGAAAACAGCTGCAGATAATGTAGCAAATGGAAGCATTCAGATGTCCTCTGGAAGTGAGCAGCTCTCCCAGGGTGCAACCGAGCAGGCTTCTGCAGCAGAGGAAGCTTCAAGTTCTATGGAAGAGATGACAAGCAACATTAAGCAGAATGCTGACAATGCAATGCAAACAGAAAAAATAGCACTTAGAAGTGCTGAAGATGCAAAAGAAGGTGGAAAAGCTGTAGCTGAAACAGTAGACGCAATGAAAGAAATTGCATCAAAGATTTCCATTATTGAGGAAATTGCAAGGCAGACTAACTTACTTGCTCTAAATGCAGCAATTGAGGCAGCTCGTGCTGGTGAGCATGGGAAAGGTTTTGCTGTTGTTGCAGCAGAGGTAAGAAAACTTGCAGAAAGAAGCCAAATTGCAGCTGGTGAAATTAGCCAGCTAAGTAAATCAAGCGTTCAGGTAGCAGAAGAAGCAGGAGATATGCTTACTAAGATAGTGCCAGATATACAAAGAACAGCTGAACTTGTACAGGAAATCTCAACTGCATGCAATGAACAAAATAGCGGCTCTGAACAGATAAACTCAGCTATTCAGCAGCTAAATCAGGTTATTCAGGAAAATGCCAGTGGCAGTGAAGAGATGGCCTCAACAGCTGAAGAACTCTCGGCACAGGCAGGAAGTCTTGCCCAGTCAATTGCATTCTTCAAGGTCGAATCTGATGGAAGGGGAAAGTTTGCTTCTGATAAACAGATCCCTCAGATTTCAGGAAAATCAAACGGACCAGTAACTTCCGCAAATAAAAAACTTATAAATAAATCAAATTCAGTTTCAGCTAAACCTAAAAAAAGTAATGGTGTTGTTATCGATATGAGCCAAGATAAGTTCGATACTGAATTCGAAAGATTCTGATTTTGTTAATTTATAGTTTCATAAGAAGGCCAATTTTATTATAATTGGCCTTCTTGTTTTTAAATTATCCAAATCAAAAGGAGATATAATGCACTATTTACTTATATACGATGTGACTGAAGAATATATAACAAGAAGATCTGAATTTAGATCTGAACACCTTAAACGTGGCTGGGAATCACACTCAAAAGGAGAACTTATCTTAGGTGGAGCTCTTTCTGACCCGATTGATCAGACAGTTATGTTATTTAAAGCAGAGACTCCTGAAGTAGTTGAGAACTTCGCAAAGTCTGATCCTTATGTTCTTAATGGTCTGGTAAAAAAGTGGATCGTTAGACCATGGACCACTGTTATTGGTAAAGATGCTTCAACTCCAGTAATGCCCTAAAATCTTTAGTTTACCCCGGTGCTCTTTTGTTCTGTCTCATTTGTGCCGGGGTATTTTGTTTTCCATCTCGCCTTTCTGGCAAATAATCCATATATCCCGGCCGTAATTGCAGCAACTCCACTTGCAGTTAATGCAATGCGCGGATTTGTATGTTCACCAATCCAACCAATTATTGGCCCCCCAATTGGGGTTGATCCCAAAAAAGCCATTGTCCACATTGACATTACCCTGCTTCTCATTTCAGGTTCGCTTCTAAGCTGAAGGGCTGTATTGCCTAGTGTCATAAATTTTATTGAGAAAATTCCAACAACTACCATTATCAAAACTGATATGTGAAGTAATGGGGCTAAAGCTGCTAGTATTACAGCTATTCCAAAGAAAATAGCTGTGGCACTTATGCCTCTTGGCGGTGTTCTTTGCTTTCCCGCTGTTGCAAGACCCCCTAATACTGCTCCTATTCCAAATGCAGAAGTTAAAAATGCATAGTCCTTTGCACTTCCCATAAATGTGTATTTAGCTAGAAGAGGCAGACTTACATCAAATTCATAGGTCAGTGTTCCAGTTATTAACATCATTACAAGAACATTTCTCAGAACGGGAGTCTTTATAACATATTTAAAACCTTCCCTGAGCTGTCCTTTTGCTCTTTTTAAGGGCTCAGCTGTATATAACTCATTCCCATTTATTAAGAATAAGCAGATCAGTACACCAATAAATGAAATTGCATTAAGAAAAAAGCAAAGGGCAAGTCCCAGAGTCGCAATTACTATCCCTGCAATTGCAGGTCCAACAATACGCGCTAAATTGACCTCTGTTGAGTTTAATGTTACCGCATTACTTAGTTCTTTTCTTCCTACCATTTCAAATATAAACGTCTGCCGTGTTGGATTGTCAATGGCATTGGTTACTCCAAGAAGCGCTGCCAATATATACAGCATCCATAACCTTACCGTTTCTGTCGATACTAATATTGCAAGTATAAGAGCAAGAATTCCGGAAATAAACTGAGTCAAATAAAGCAGTTTCCGCTTATTAAATCTGTCCGCAATTAGCCCTCCCCATGGACTCAGAAATAGTATGGGTAATGTCTGAAGAGCTGTCAGTAGCCCTAAAGCTGTTCCAGAGTCTGTGAGCTTTAATACCAGCCAGGATTGAGCAATCCTTTGCATCCATGTACCGGGAAGGGATATACCTTGTCCAATGAAATACAGTCTGTAATTGCGTACTTTTAAAGAAGAAAATGTATTTAGACCAAATGCTCTTACCGATTCAATGATCTGTGTTTTAATGCTTGAGGCGTCAAATGCCATAAATATATAGTCTTTCCATCATTATTGTAACAATTGTAAATATCTATTATCACTAAATAATAATTTATAGTGTTAATTAGTACATTTCTAGCCAAGTTTAGTTTAAAATTTTTTCCACTGAAAACTAAATCCATAGTTTACTTAATGGTAACTCATTCTTTTTATGTTTATACTTCTTCATCATATTTATTTCTGTTGGGTTAAAATTATATGAAAAACAAACATAGTATAGCACTTCTTATCATATCTTTTCTGTTTTCTATTGCCAAAATTAATGCTGGCTTTGATAATGCTAAAAAGCATGGTTTCAATTTCAATAAGCTCTCTGCAAGCTGGGATGAGGCTTTGCCTTTAGGAAATGGTTTGATTGGTCAGCTTGTCTGGAATAAAAATAATAATTTAAGATTTTCTTTGGACCGGGCGGACTTATGGGACCTTCGACCTATTAAAGAATTATCTCTGCCTGAATTTTCTTATTCTTTTGTACAGAAAAAGGTGGCGGAAAAGGACTATTCAATAGTCCAAAAGCTTTTTGATGAACCATATGAAAGGGAAGCAGCTCCTACAAAGATTCCTGCAGGCGCACTGGAATTCGGTATTAAAAACATAAATGAAATATTATCTGCAAAACTGGACATTTTCTCTGCAGTTTCAAATGTACTTTGGAAAGATGGACTATCGCTTCAGACATTTGTGCATGCTGAAAAACCATTTGGCTGGTTTATGTTTGAAAACTTAAAATATAAACTTACACCCAATATTATTCCGCCTCCTTTTACCGGAGGGGACTCTCTTTCTAGTAATGCAAATAGCGTCGAAGGAACTGATCTAAGGCGTTTGGGTTATCCTTCACCTGAAATTGTAAACAGTGATAATGAAATAATTTATAAACAGACAGGATGGAACGGCTTTATCTATACTGTTAAGGTAAAATGGTT
>JAUZPB010000197.1 GCA_030706145.1 Bacteroidota bacterium | reverse complement strand
GATAATGCTTGTTTTATGTGGGTTTTATAAGGGTGCCACTAAATGAAATGATGGCGCAAAACTGTTAAAAAATGTGGCACCCTTTTAAAAGGCTTAATTTCAAAATGAGTCTCAAGCGCTTTTATTTTCTTGACCTCTGCAGCCTGTTGTTTAATGCCGTTCTTGTAAGTCCAAGTATCTGTGCTGCTATGCCCTGATTCCCATTTGCTCTTTTTAGGGCTTCACTTATTAGAAGCTCTTCTGCTTCCTTTAGGGTTGGCAGGTTTTCACCAAAAGAGATTGCTTCTTCTGAAGATCTGCTTTCAGATGACTCTTCAAATAATGAAAGTGAACGCGTACCAATCCGGTTCTTGAATACTTCCATCGAAAGTATGCCAGATTCGTGTATGCTGACAGCATCATAGACCATTCCTTCAAGCTCGCGAACGTTTCCTGGAAAATCATATATCTTCAGGAGGTCATATAACTCCTTGGGCGGAGTAGGCCTTTTTTTGTAAAGCTCCTGCGAGGCCTTATCAAGAAAATAATCCGTAAGAGGCCTTATATCTTCTTTTCTTTCGCGCAGCGGGGGTATATGTATATGATGCGATATTAATCTGAAATAAAGATCTTTTCTGAAGGATGAATCCTTTACCATTGATTCGATATCCCTGTGCGTAGCAACTACTATTCTTGCATCGGATAATTTTGGAAGATCAGAACCCAGTGGATAATAGCTTCCATCCTGAAGAAGCCTTAAGAGCTTTACTTGCGATTCAATGCTCAGGTCACCTATTTCATCAAGAAAAATTGTCCCTTCGGAGGCCTGCTCAATTAAACCTTTTCTCTCTCTGTCTGCTCCTGTATAGGCTCCTTTCCTGTGGCCGAAGAGCGTATCTGAAAAAAAAGTATCATCTACTCCTGCAACGTTTACTCTTACAAGATCACCTTTTCTTCCGCTTACCTTGTGTATAGCTCCTGCAATTTGTTCCTTACCCGAACCGGTCTCTCCTGTAATCAAGATCGGAAGAGGTGTCCTTGCTATTGCTTCAATATATTTAAATATAGAGTGCATAGAGTTGCTGTAAGTGATAATTGATGAGAAAGCTTCAGGAAATTTTAGCTCATCTTTTAAGAGATATTCTTTAAGAATTTTGTTTTCCTGCCGCATATCCCTTATATCAAGCCCGCGCCTTATCGTTGTGGCAAGCCTTGTATCATCTACAGGTTTTAGTATGTAGTCAAAAGCCCCCATTTTCATGCATTTAACGGCGCTGTCAACATCGTTTAATGCCGTTACAATTACAACAGGTATTTCGGGTGACTTCTCAATTATCTTTGGCAAAAGCTCAAGGCCTGAAATATGAGGCATATTAATATCAAGCACAATAAGTGAGATCTCGTGCTCATCAAGCAGTCCCATTACTTTTCTGCTGTCAGAACATGTAATTACATTATTTATTCCATGGGCCGTAATTGCAAGTCCGGCGCTTAAGAGAAACTGTTCTTCGTCATCTACTAAAAGAACCGGGTTAGATGGATAAATTGCAGCTTTCATTTGTTTTCTTCATCTCCCTTGAGCTTTTCTTCATTAGAACTTTCGCCGTTTGGTTTTTCACGGCTGAGTTTTTCATCATTCGACTTTTCACCGTTCGGTTTTTCTTCGGGCTGTTCAGAAAATGCAGGCAATGTTACAGTGGCAGTTGTTCCTTCGTCAAGCTCGCTTAAAAATGTAAGATCACCGCCATGTTTCTTTATTATGTTATATGTTATCGACAATCCTAAGCCTGTTCCGCCCATCTCACGCTTTGTAGTATAAAAAGGATCTAATATGTATTTAAGTGATTTGGGGTCTATTCCCTTGCCTTCATCTTTAACACTTATTATTATTTGATCTTTGTCCCTATCATATCCGGTTGAAATAGTAATCTTCTGCTTCTTGTCTTCGAGTGACTGGCAGGCATTTGTAATAAGATTTATCATTACCTGTTCGAGCTGCTGCTTGTTACCCCTGACCTTTGGAATATTTTCGGCATAGTCGATCGCAAAATAATCAGTCGAGTTCTTTATAAGATTATTAACAATAATAACCGAAATATCAACGACCTGTCTTATGTCTACTTCCTGGTTCAGTTCTCCTGCATCCTGCCTTGCAAAATCTGTAAGGCTTTTTACTATCTTACCTATTCTTTTTGAACCTATTAGTATGCCGTTAAGGGCCTGGTTTATTCTCTCAATTGACTGGCTGAAAGGAATGCCTGCAAGTACAAAATCACCATTGTTCTCATAATAATCATTTAAGAGTGGAAGTGTATCATTCCATACCTTCGAGAAGAACTGTGCATTAAGAAGAATAAAGTTATTCGGATTACTTATCTCGTGCGCTATTCCAGAGACTAATATTCCAAGAGATGCCATTTTGTCTGCCTGTATAAGCTGTTTCTGCTTCAAAGCAGTAAGCTCTTCAGCTTTCTTTCTTTCGGTTATGTTGTTTATCATTCCATCATAACCAATTACCTGGCCATAAGCATTTTTTGATAGGACAATACTATTCTTTATCCATCTTATGGAACCATTGCGGTGAATTATCCTGTGTTCAAGCGGCTGTACATCTTCACCTGCAAGTGCCTGCCTTGCCTGCTCAGTAACGGCCTTTCTGTCATCAACATGCACCATCCTTACCCAAAGGTTGGGATCCCTGTCGTAATCTGATGAGGTATATCCCGTAACAGCATAGCAGCCAGGTCCATGATATGTGTCGACTACCGTTCCATTTTCAACTTTTACCGTGTATATATAATCAGTGAGATACCTTAAAAGCCTTTGATATCTCTGCTCTGTTTCATCCAATTTTAAACTCCTGAAAATAAATTATGCCCTTAAGGCAGAAAGTTACAATATAACATCATTTTCGCATTTTCTAAAGCTAGTTTTGCCTTCAATTTATTTTAGTGTTCTTTCTGCTCTGCTTCAAGCACCCTCGGGTTGCTTGAACATTGTAAAAATAGCAACTGCAAAGGGAAAATGGTTTATTGTCGGATCTATAACTGAAAAATAAACTTCGAAAATTCAATATTTGAAGGTTTGTATTGTTTTAGACCAGTTTTGAATGATTAGCCTTGCAAAAAAATATTCTTCTAAAGTGTTTTTGACTATTAATAATTAATCATTATCTTAAGAAAAAGTTTGCATTAAACGGAATTTGTGAGGATTATATTTCTGTTATGGAACAAAAGCGCCCATGGCTCTCTTTAGTAGTTTTAATAATTATTCTTGTATTGGTCTTTATTCTTGACATCTATGTTCCCTTTGATCTTCCTTTCCTGCTTTTATATTTGTTGCCGCTGTTTATAGCATCCTGGAAAACCGGCGGGAGGTATCTTACAGTTATTTCAGTGCTGACTTCTCTGTTTCTTATTGCAGGAAGTTCTTTTCATTATGGGGAATTTCAGATACTGATGACGTTGCCACACCGCCTGATTGAAATTGGAATAGTCTGGTTCTTCTATATAATTTTAAGGCAGCGTATTGAAGCCGAAGATAAACTCCTTAAAACAAACAGGCTTGTAGAGACTATAATCGATAGTACTAATCTTTGCCTGGCGTATATGGACAAAAATTTTAATTTCCTTAGGGTCAACCGCGCCTATGCTGAAGCCGACGGTAAAGATCAATCATATTTTACTGGCAAGAATCACTTCGACCTTTATCAGGATAAAGAAAATGAGGAGATCTTCAGGCGCGTAGTCAGCACTGGTAAACCATTTTTTGCTTCCTCAAAACCATTTGTCTATGCGCAGAACCCTGAAAGAGGGGTTACATATTGGGACTGGAGCCTGATACCCATCAAGAATCAAAAGGGTGAGACTGAAGGATTATTGCTCTCTCTTTCGAATGTGACAGAACAGGAAAGGGCAAAGCTTAAGGCTGATCACTTCCATAAACTTCTGGAAGCTCTCTATTCTAGCTTAAACGAAGCTGTATTCTTCCTTGATCCTGTGAAAATGACCATTGAGAACTGTAACCAGGCCGCCGAGAAAATGTTTGGCTATAGTAAAGAAGAAATGATCGGCCAAAATGCAGCTATACGACATATAGATGAGGATAGCTATTTGCAATTCCACAGCAGTGTACTGGAATCCTATAGCAAGGATGGGCATTTTGAGGCTGAATATCAGATGAGAAGAAAGGATGGTACTATTTTCCCTTGCGAAAATTATGTTACACCCATTTATAATGATAATGGTGAGCTAATTATAAGTGTAAGTATTGTTAGGGATATAACAGAGCGTAAGCTTTCTGAAGAAAGGCTGAAAGCTCAAAATGCAGAGATCATGGAAGAGATTGAGGAGAGAAAAAAGATCGAGGAAAACCTTAAAAATACACTCGAAAACCTTGAACGCACTAATAAAGAGCTTGGGCAGTTTGCCTATGTAGCTTCCCACGACCTGCAGGAACCTCTAAGAATGGTCTCAACCTTTACGACTCTTCTTGAAAGAAGATATGGTAATATACTTGATGAAAATGCAAAAGAATACATGAACTTTGTGGTTGAAGGCGCAAAAAGAATGCAAATGCTTATCAGAGAACTTCTTTTTTATTCAAAGATATCGAATAAAGAAAAGGTGGTCGAAGAGGTTGACTGCTCATCTGTTTTAAATACCGCCATAAATAACTTGAATGCCCAGATCAGTGAAAGCAGTGCAAAAATATTGTATAATGATCTCCCCACTATAAAGGCGGACCCCCTTCTTATTACACAACTATTTCAGAATCTTATAAGTAATGCTATAAAGTTCAGAAGAAACGGCGTTACCCCCGAAGTAAATATCTGCTGCAAGGAAGAGGAAAATCATTTTTTATTTTCTGTAAAAGACAATGGTATTGGAATTGAACCTGAATATTTTGGGAAAATTTTCGTAATTTTTCAGAGGCTGCATCTAAGAGATGAGTACCCGGGGACAGGCATTGGCCTGGCAATATGCAAGAAAATAGTTGAGCAGCATGGAGGGGAAATTTGGGTGGAGTCATTTATTGGACAAGGTAGTATTTTTTACTTTACCATATCTAAATAGAATCTATTTTTGTATTGGTAGAAGGTGTTTCAATGATAAATAAAAAAGAGACATTCAGATCTAAAAAACTCCGTGAAGTTCTTGAAACAAGCGAAGAAAAATTCCGCAGCACTCTGGATAATATGATGGAGGGTTGTGCAATATTAGATTATAATTGGAATTACATATATGTAAACGATGTTAATGCAAAACATGCCCATCTGAAAAAAGAGGATATGATCGGCAAAAACATGCTTGAACTTATTCCGGGAGTCGAAAAAAGCCCATTCTTTGAAACTTACAAGAAATGTATGCTTGAAAGGAAAGCTCAGCAGATGGAAATGAGCTTTACATTTGCAGATGGATCAACAGCCTGGTATGAGGTAAAGGTTACTCCGGTCCCCGAAGGAATATTTGTCCTTTCTGCTGATGTTACACAAAGAAAACAAACCGAAGAATCCTTAAAAAAAGCCTTGCAGCAATTGACCTTCCATGTTGAAAACTCACCTCTTGCTTTAGTGGAATTTGATAGTGATTACCGGGTAATTCAATGGTCCAAAAATGCAGAGAAAATTTTCGGCTGGACGGCCGGCGAGGTCTTGGGTAAACGTATAGGTGAAATTAAATGGGTATATGAAGAAGATGCCAGGAAAGTTGATAACCTGAGCGCTGATATGTTTGCCTCTGAAAAAACAAGCAATGTAAATGTAAACCGCAACTACCGCAAAGATGGCTCTGTTATTACATGTGAGTGGTATAACTCGGCTCTGGTCGATTCAGATGGCCAGCTCGTCTCTGTCTTTTCTCTTGTGCTTGATATTACTCAGCGAAAAAAAGCTGAGGAGGAATTGAAACAGACTCTTGAAGCACTCAAAAGAAGTAACTCCGACCTTGAACAGTTCGCTTATGCTGCAAGTCATGACCTGCAGGAACCATTAAGAATGATATCTAACTATACGGGACTTCTGCAGCGGCACTTAAAAGGTTCTCTGGATGAAAAGAGCCTCCAGTTTATGGAATTTATTGTCGATGGCTCAAAAAGAATGAATTTACTTATACAGGGACTTCTTTCATATTCCCGTATTACTTCAAAAATAGACAAGTTTACCAATGTAGATCTTAACCTTGTTTTGAAAGATGTCCTTAAGGACCTGCAGTTTGCTATTTTTGAATCGAAAGCTAAAATTGAAATCGAAGAAATGCCTTCAGTTAAGGCAGATCCTATTCAGATGAAACAGCTTTTTCAGAACCTTATTTCAAATGCAATTAAGTTCAAGGGAAAAGAGGATCCTTGTATAAAAGTTGGCTCAAACCTCAGCAATAAAGAGTACATCTTCTATGTAAAGGATAATGGAATCGGAATTTCACCCAATTATTTTCAGAAGGTATTTGTAATATTTCAAAGACTCCATAGCCATAGCGTTTATCCTGGAGCAGGTATTGGTCTGGCTATCTGCAAACGTATTGTCGAACACCACAGCGGCAGGATCTGGATTGACTCAGAAGAGGGTAAAGGAACTAGTTTCTATTTTAGTATTCCCGAATAATATCCGAAGGAGGTGTTTCTTCTAACTCATTTTGATCATCTTCAGGCTCATCTTCAATTTCGAGGAGCTTAAGTGAATTTTCCTTTGGAAGCTTCTGCACATCGCGCAGTTTCTTTTCTATTGCCCGTGACCTTACACCCGCTTTTTCTATTACATTACTTGCTTCCTGAAGTTTCTTCTGTGTTTTCCTGAGTACATCACCGAAGTTGCCAAATTCTGTTTTGACAGCCCCAAGGAGCTCCCATACTTCGCTT
>JAUZPB010000196.1 GCA_030706145.1 Bacteroidota bacterium | reverse complement strand
CGTAGGATTATATTGTGTCCCCTCGGTTATACCCATTGCGGCTATTGCTGTATCTTGCACATTTGTTTGTGTGATTTTCCACTTTACAGTTATTTGCGGTGTGTTTACGGGGGCAATTATGCTGATATCTGCAAATTTACCGTAGCTCGATACATCTTTGATATTTACAAATACATCTGTTGTTTGAGCTTTTCGGGAAAGACTTAGTGGCGAGATTCTTATGGTATCACCAGAGACTTTTATGGAGTTACTGAGAGTTGAGTCAACAAAGAGAATTTTGTTTTTAGCTGAGACTGATATCTGATTCCATATATCTTCTTTCATTATCCAGAAAGTATATGACTTGTCTTCTGATAAACTGTCTGGAGTTTTTCCTCCATAGCTTGTAGTTAGGTCCTGTGCTCCGCTTGGCAATTTACCGAATGTTACTGGGTATTTAATACCATTTGAAGGAGCATAGATAAGCCAAATAAGGGAAGTGTCAAGAGCTGCTTTGTTGCCGCGGTTTATACCTAAAATAGAAACATAACCTCCAACCCAGGTTATCTGTGGCCTGAAGGAAGTCTGCTCTGCTGTAAGTGATAGATCAGTTGCTCCCTCATATGGGGCAAGCGAATTACTGTCGGTTTTACTGCACCCGTAGTAAAATAAAAACAATACGAAAAGTACGCAATAGACGACCTTTGATCTGTTCATATTATTAACTCGTATCTAAACATTAAACATGAGAATCTAATATAGCCTAACTGTATCTTAGCATATTCTTAATCGAAATCACTCGAGATCATAAGCATTTGAAGCTTGGCAGATAGTCCCTCTACATCTTTTTAATCTGCTCAGCCCAGTATGGATTATGTACTTCTCCTTCTTTTGTTGAGTGTATAAGGGAATATCTTCCATTGGATTTCGGATCTGCAAAAATGAACATATAGGACTTGTCCTGTCTATAATACCATATCTCATAAGGAGCAGAATCAGTTTCAAATTCGTGCCGCTCGACTTCATCAGGATTACCATACTTTATTAATACTCGCCCTCTGTCAGTAGCCCACCCTTCAACTTTACCCCATCCGAAATTTTGATTTGCAAACTGGTACCTTTGTATTATTTTCTGTAGGTACTCATTCTCATCTGTTCCAGGTGAAGGATCCAATTGCTTCCAGAATTCTACAAGAAAACGTGCTTTCCCGGATAAGTCAAGCTTTTCATAATCTGAAAATTTGTCCGGGGCTATGTATTGAATTATTCTTCCTGAAATCTTTGCTTGCTCCTCTGTTAACTTAGGCTGTGAAGATTTTGCCTGAGTAAATTGCATGACTTCAAATCTGCGCATAAGTGATATTTTTTTATTACTGCTCGAATCAGAAATTTCTCCAATTAAATCATACACTCCAGATGGAATGGTCGCTACACTTATCCCATGAAAAATACTTGCACTCTGGCCAGCTCTTTTAATTTCTATCGGTGGAAATGTCTTTACAATGTGCCCATCCATAGATCTAATGGAATATGTAGCCGAAAGATTCTTTCCATCGTTCTGTTTGGGAGTTATATTATAGAGCTCATAATATAAATAAACAACAGGGTTAAGAATCCCAAAACGCCTTGAGGGATTTGGAATAATCGAAAGTTCTCCTTTTGTAAATTGACTGGCTCCTGAAGTTTTTTCCATCCGTGTGACAAATTCTAATTGACTTGAAGAGAAACTATCTTGTGATAATAAAGGTATTTCAACCTCAAATGATGCAGCACCTTTACTTGTACTTAGAAGATCTGAAATTTCAAATTCTGCTGCGTATGAGCCGGGGCTTATTTCTCCTGTTGACCACTGGTCATAAAGGCCTAAACCTTTGGACAGGTCCTTATCTTTGGGAAGTGAAATGACCGTGGTCCATTCTTTTGTCTTTATTACCTTGCCTGAATTATTTTTTAAGGTAGCTCTTATTTTTACTGATCCCTGTTTCTCTCCATTTATATCTTTGTAGTTAACTTGGTCGGCTGGCATCATAAAGTAGAACTCTTCGTAAGTCTTATCCTCTTTCCCTCTAAAGCCTGAATGGTCTACAAAAAAAAGAATATCTCCATTACTTGTTACAGGAAGATCTTTGTATTGTTGTCCAACTACTATTAATAATGGAAACAATTGTGTAAAAGTAAAAACAATAAACACTTTTCTTATAAGCATAGATTTATCTAAGATATTACAAAGGCAGATTAAGTTTAAAGGCAGATTACTGTCTTATTCTTTAAGCCCACTTAATGTGATCCCTTGAATGAAATATTTTTGTGCAAAAAAGAAAACAATCAAAATCGGAAGTACAGCTGTTACACTACCTGCCATAAGAAGATCCCACTGTGTAAGATAGCGGTCACGGAAAATTGAAAGTCCAAGCTGAACAGTCCGCATTTCATCTGAATTTACTACAACTAGTGCCCAGAGGAAATCGTTGAATGTCCCCATAAATGTAAATATTGCAAGAGTGGCAAGTGCAGGCTTTGCAAGCGGAATAATTATCCTTCTTAAGACTCCAAACCTCGAGGATCCATCAATGTATGCTGCTTCTTCCAATTCTTTTGGAATTGTTATAAAAAATTGCCGAAGTAAAAATGTCCCAAAAGCAGAGGCAAGGCCTGGAACTATTAAAGCCTTAAAAGAATCAATCCACCCTAACCAATATAAAACCATAAATGAGGGAATCATTGTTACATTATATGGAACCATCATCGTTCCAAGAAAAATATAGAACAAGATATCCCTTCCCTTAAACTTTAGCCGGGCAAAAGCAAAGGCAGCCATTGAACAAGTTATTAGCTGACCTATTGTAACTGAAAGAGCTACTACCAGGCTATTTAGATAATATCTGCCAAATGGCGCTGCTTCAAATGAATTCTGGTAATTTTCAAAATGAAGTTTTGAGGGAAATAGCTTTGGAGGATAAATGTATATATCATTCATATCCTTTAGCGAAGTAAGTATCATCCATATAAAAGGAGCTAACGTCATAATTGCAAGTGAGTATATTGCAATATGTGATATAACTGTTGTGCTCAGTTTTATCATTTTTGCGGCTTTTTTAGCTCTTTTCTCTTCAGTGTAATTTTTCTCTGAAATCATTGCAATATCCAACTCCTTTTGCTTATATAGATTATAATATCCTTTTAATGGCTATCTCTTTTCATAATTTATCCCAAAACCTTTGACCTCATATATTTTACCTGAAGCATAGTAAAGATAAATAGAATGGCAAAGAGAAAATAACTGACTGCAGAGGCATAACCCATTTCAAAAAATTTGAATGCATGTTCATAAATATAAAAAACTAAAACTTTTGTTGATCCCAAAGGGCCGCCACTTGTTAGGACATATACTATATCAAAGACTTGAAAGCTTCCGATCATTGACATTATCATAATGAAAAAAGTCGTGGGACTAAGCATTGGAATTGTTATATGCCAGAACTTAGCCCACCTTCCTGCACCATCTAGTTGCGCGGCTTCATAGTAGCTTTCAGGTATCCCCTGTAGACCTGCTGAGAACAAGACCATGTTTACACCTAGTGTTTTCCATACCCCCATTATTATTAATGCAAACATTGCTGCTGTAGGATCATTTAACCAGTTAATAGCTTTAATACCGAAAAGACCAATAAAATAATTAAGAAGTCCGAAGTTAGGATCATATAACCATCTCCATATTACTGCTGCTGCAACAGGGGAAATTACAACTGGAGCAAAAAAGGCTGTTCTTAGAAATTTCTTGCCTTTTAGTTTTTTGTTTAGCACATAAGCAATAATAAGCGATAGCGCCATATTAAGCGGAATTGTTCCGAGTGTATATATTAAAGTGTTCTTTAGTACCATCCAGAACTCATCTGATGAAAACATACGCGAATAATTCTCAAGTCCTATGAAAGTACTTTGAGTTGAAAACATGTTCCAGCTCTGAAAGCTTAAATAAAAAGAAAACAGCACAGGAAATAAAATAAAAGTTGTAAAGATGACTAATGTGGGCGATAAAAACAAAAGTGCACTTAAGAGATCCTTCTTTGATTTCCTGTTCTGATTTACTTTTTTATCTTGAGTAATATTCATTTCCATAAATGTGGTCTTAATCTTTATTTTCTTTTCTGTGACTGAAGCAGTTTATTTGATTTGTTTGCCGACTCTTCCAGAGCTTTCTTTACATCTTCGCGGCCAACTGTCGATTTCTCAATAGCCTCTGCTATATGCCTTTGGATCTGTAGCCCCCCATAATCAATTGGCTTTTGAGCAAGGCCGAAGTCCATCTGATCGACAAAAACCTTAAAATTCGGATTCTTTGTAAGGTACTGCTGAAATTCAGGGACATTTAAGACTGCGTGACGAATTGGAAGATAACCTGAACGAATTGCCCAGAAAGCCTGCGTCTCTGGTTTTATCATCCACTTTACAAATTCCCATGCTTCATTTGGATGTGATGATTGCTTGAAAATGGCAAGGTATTCACCACCTACAATTGTTGCTTGTTTTTGGGGACCTGCTGGAAGCGGGGCAAATGCCCAGTCAAGATTTTTTAGTATATCATTATACCTTGGCAGGTCCCATGGCCCATCCATTGCCATGGCAAGGTGCTTTGAGGCAAAAGCAACATCATAATCAGATGTAAACGTACTAAGATGAAGCCGATTATATATCCTTTGCCACAAACTTAAGGCTTCAATACCAGATGGACTATCATAGAGCACATGTGTCTGCGCATCATCTATTATATCACCGCCTGCTTGCCAGAGGTAAGGCATCCACTGCCAAACCATCCATGAACTAAGTGGGCCTGCAGCAGGATAAATGGGAAGATATAGCCCTGTTTGCTCATATTTCCCGTCACCATTTGTATCTAATGTGAGTTTTTGAGCATAATCTTCCAGCTCAGCCCAAGTCTTTGGTGGATGATTTGGATCGAGCCCTGCTTTTCTGAACATCTCCTTGTTATAAAGTAGTGCAAGATTTGTTGCTTCCATTGGCAAGCTGTACAATGTCCCTTTCCATGAGGCATATTGCCTTAATGAAGGATAAATGTCTTCTAGCTCCTCTTTATTTATCCCATTATTTCCGTCAGTAAAATAAGACATCTTGTAGATAGCGTCTGCCCTTACCAGGTCCTCCATAAAATCAGAATGAATCCAGCTAATATCAGGCGCATTTTTACTTTGAATTGCAGTTATTAGTTTTTGAACCAGTGCATCTCCTGTTGGAATATATTGTGCCTTAATTCTTATTGTTGGATGCTCTTTTTCAAATTTCCCTATTAGCTCATTTAATGCCGGAACAGTTGAGGAAACAAAACTATGCCAAAAAACAATGGTTACCTCTTTCCCATTTTTATTTTCATCTTTCTTCCCGCAGCTACTAGTGCTTAAAAGTATAACTATTACTAAAAAGGAGAGCTTAGAGAAAAAAAAGAATTTAGTAATTGCCAGTGCGCGCGTTTTCAAAATGACCATCCTTTTGGGTTTGTTGGAAATGAGTTCTGCTTTTTTTTTGTGGAGGGAAAGGTGTCTTTGACGCAGTTCCTGCTGCTTACTTCCATTTCTATCAAAATTTCTTAAAATGGTTGTTAGAATATTTTTGTAAAAGGAACATTCATGCAGTGCTTTTTATTTTAATAAAGCTTCAGCTTCGTATTTTTGGGACTGCCTTTTTTCAAAGAGATTCTTAACCGAATTTCTTACAATTAATTCCGGCATTAGTACTATTTTCTTCTTTTCTTTTTTCCCTTTTGTTTTAATATCCTCTATTAACAGTTTCCCTGCAGTTTCTGCAATCAGTTCCTTTGGTTGTCTTACCAGCGTAAGTGGCGCCATTAAGTAAGGGGCAAAATCAATATCATCAAAAGCAACAAGAGATACATCTTCGGGTATTTTGCAATTTCCCTCAAAGAGTGCCTGTAAAGCCCCAAGTGTTATAAGATCACTTGTAGTAAAAATTGCCGTAGGAGGGTTCTCCATCTTTAGAAGAAGTTTAGTCTCAATGTAACCGTTTTCCTTTCGGAAATCATTGCCTACAATGTAGTCGGTATTGATCTTGATATTGTGCTTCTTTAGTGCTTCTCTATATCCCTTAAGCCGTTCGTTATTTGTATATGTGTTGAGGAGACCTTGGATAATTGCAATTTTTGTATGTCCATTCTGAATGATGTGTTCTATTGCTCTAAATGCCCCTGTGTAATTATCAACTACAACAGCATTAATATTTATGTCATTAAAACATCTATCGAGTAGAACAACGGGCTTATCTTCTCCCAAAAGGTCATCTATGTGATTGTGTGTCGTCCCAACTGGCATAATTACAAAGCCATCTATACCTTTGCTTTTGAGTAGCTCGATTTGTTCAATTTCAGTTTTGATATCTTCATTTGTGCTGCATACTATAAGACTATAACCGTGCTGATAGATGAACATCTGAAGCATGTGTGTTACAAAAGCAAAGAAGGGATTTGAAATATCAGGGACAATAATTCCAATTGTATGTGTTCGTTTTAATCTGAGCCCTCTGGCAAGTAGGTTTGGCCTGTAATCTAGCTCCTTTGCTGCTTGCATTACTAAGGTCTTGGTCTCTGCGCTTATCCTGTATTTTTCATGTTTGTTGTTTAGTACTCTGGAAACTGTTGTAACAGAAACTCCGGCCTTTATAGCTATATCATTTAGAGTGACTAACATAAAAGACTTCATCCTATATATAAAGTCTAAAAACAAATATTTACAAACTTTCCTTTATTTAAAATTGCCCTTTGCACAATCGATTGTGCACCCTCTATGAAGAACTTATTGCATTAATTAAATTTTGTCAATAGCTTAATATCCATTTCTTTGGGCGAAAAATTAGCCATCTACGGCTTTATACACCTTCTTTTAGAATTATCCTTTGGAAAAGTATCTAGTGACAAAATATCTTGT
>JAUZPB010000195.1 GCA_030706145.1 Bacteroidota bacterium | reverse complement strand
CCGCTTGAGACTTTCAGTAAAGGGCAATTGAGAAAAATAGACCTCTGCAGAACAATTGTTTCTCAGCCGCAGCTTTTAATATGGGATGAGCCTTTAAACTATCTTGATATAGATTCACGCGAACAGCTTGAAGACTTCATATCAAAAGAAGCTCTTACAATTGTTTTTGTCGAGCACGACAGAACGTTTATTGAAAACGCTGCAACCGGCATTATATGTCTTGATGAATAGAGTTCTATTTAAGACCATGTAAGATTAGTTTAAGTGTGTCAGTACTGGAGGCTATGCTTTCCAGTACTGATAAGAAAAGCAAATACTTATTTTTCTATGCAAATAGTTTTTTTCTTGTTGTTCTTCCGGCATCTTGTCCGGGAAGTTTCCTGTTTTCAAGTTCACTCAGTTTGAATCTGCCAATAAGATCCTGCAGGTTCACAGTAAGGCGGCTAAGGTCCTCTGCTGCTCTTGCTATCTGCTGTGTTCCTGCGGCAGACTGCTGTGTTACGCTTGTTATGCCTTCAATATTTTTACTTATCTCCTCTGCTTTGTATTTTCCACGCTGACAGTTCCATTTTTAGCCGCGAAGCTTGCCTGTTTTGAGAATTCGGCAGCCTGAGTAATACTTTGCGCCGATTCAACTTTTTTATTTACCAGATCCAGGTCTTTTAGCTTTATCATATCGACGCATGCAATACGCGTCTCCTGAAAATTTCTTGAAATTGCTTCAAGTTCTTTGAGCGGAAGCGTAACACGGAGGTACATATCCTTAAAGGTGCTCTTCATTCCAGCCAGATAATAGTAGCCTGTGACACCAACAATGACAGTAATAATAGAAACAGCTATAAAACCAAATGCTATTTTCTTTCCAATTTTCAGTCTATTCAGGATCTGCATAAAAAAGCCTCATAATAATAATATTCCAGGCTACAAATTCCGAATAAAACGAGGTTTCCAAAATACTACTTGGTAGGCATTTTTATGGCTAGTTCCAGGTATTTTGTTTCATAATGTTCTTTATTTGATCTTTTCAAGCAGATCTTTGGACCACATAGCAAGATGTTCTCCATGCGCCGAATTGTATTTAGCTGCAGCTTCATTATATGTAGGAAGTAAATCTTTTAAGTTGCAAATGCACCAGATAAGTTTTTGATATCCGAATATCTTTTCAATAACGACAGACATCTTATACCCTACAGTATACCATGGGCCCTGTGTTGTCCCCATAAAAGAGAATCCTTTTTCCTCAATCTCTTCTTTTGTCAATTTCTTATCCAGTATATCAAGAAAGAATTTCTCAAGGTCTTTTAGATCATTATTAAAATTAGAAACATCTTTATCCCAGCGTTTCCTATCCTCCTGACTGCTAAAAGTGTGAGGATGGATATCAGGAGAGCCGGCAGCAGCCAGCATAGCAAAGCCTTCACCAAAGGCGCCAATCCAGTTTACAGTTATTCTTGCATTTTCATTAAGAAGTGAATCTTTAGCCATCTCTGAAGATTCACAGCTTAAAGCGTAACCTATATGGTGAAGCTCATGTGTAACAGTATTTTCAAACTTATCTTTTGTTTTCGAAGGGTCAATAAACAAAAATATTGCAGGGTCTTTATCCATTTCAAAAACGAAGCTGTTTGTACGTGGTTTGATAACAGGGTATATTTTTGCTTTTATCGAAGCTCCTTCAGGAAGATACTTAAGTGCGCGCTTAGCCATGGCATTAAGATCGGCTTTTTTCCATTGCTTAAGGGTTTGTTCTAAAGACCCTTTTTTCTGAAGAAGAGTATCCGACAAAACAAAAAGCTTAAACTCTTCATCTGTAAAAGCACGTTTCATAGATTGTTCTCTTTTTTTAAGGCGCAAATATCCTTCCGATGAAAAAAGAGACTTCCAGTCATCATCAGTTATCTGCTGATCCATACTTCTTTTCTTCAGGATACTAAGCACCTGGTCAGCTTCATCTGTTATTATTTTTAAATGGATCTTTGAGCTATCAGTTTCTTTAGCTGTATTTACTGGAACTGCAAAGACAAGAGATGCCGAGAAAAATAGTATTATAATTACAGAATAAATAAGAGTTTGGAAAAAGCTTTTTATGGATGAGGACATTTATATTCTCCTGCCTTTTAACAGTTTTTAGCTATGCCTTTTACAAGAATATTTTTCAAAGACCTATAAGGAAACAAAATCTAATACAACATAAACGTATTAACAAGCGCTTTATTGTCTCGGAAGGCATAAAAATGTCAGGGAGAGTTGTTATTTCTCCCCTTTTATTATCAATTGATCTTTCTTATCAGGCTTTTTCTATTTACTTAACTCTGTTTGGTTATATTTTCCTAAGTAGTTTTCATATTACAATTATTTATTTTGCGCAAATATTAATTTTCGACACACAATATGTGTGTAAAATATTTATGCCTGGCGGAAAAATTTGCAAAAAATTTTTGCTAATTAATAATAATTTCTGGTACAAGACATATGGTATTATTATTTTCGCAGTATAGTTTTTTCCCTCCAGCGTAAGAACTGACAGTTTAGTAAACTAAAATAAACTCACAGGTGCAAAGTGAAAAATTTCCGTTATGTTTTCTGTATATCACTTCTGATCGCAATCTTTTCAACTGTACAGTTAAATGGACAGCAAAAATCTGATAATAGCATAGTTTATGCAGATAGTGAGCTAATAGTAAAAACACTTGATCCTGAAACTTACCTGGTCATACACACCTTCCCGTGGCCTGCAAACTCCCTTGCTATAAGATTTGAAGATGGAAATTATCTATTTATAGATACTCCATATACAGATGAAGCCACAGAAAAGCTTGTAAGTTTGCTTCAGAGCAGGGACAGTGTAAAGATTAAGGTCACAGCCATTAATACACATTTCCATGTCGACAATTTGGGAGGCAATGGTTATTTAAAACGTATTGGGGCTGCAAGCTATGGCTCAGATCTGACAGCAAGACTATTAAAAGAAAAAGGACTTGGGACAGGGATGCTTGAGAGTTTCAAAACCCCTGCTATGGAAAAGTACTTTAAATATTATAAAGATAAGGTCCTTGTAGCACCTGAAAAGTTATTCCCTATAGAAGATGGACTTAAACTCTCTTATGGGAAAGATACTGTTGAAGCGTGGTATCCTGGTCCAGGACATACACAGGATAATATTGTTGTCTATTTGCCATCGAAAAAGCTTCTTTTCGGAGGATGTATTCTTAAAAGTATGGAAAGCAATACAAAGGGAAACACAGGTGATGCAGACCTAAAAAACTGGGGCAGCTCACTTGAAAAACTTCTTGCCAGGTATCCTGAAGCAAAACTTGTTATTCCAGGTCATGGCAATTATGGGGGAATTGAACTAATAAAGCATTCAATTGATGTTGTCAAATAATTAAGTCAGAAGTATAAGATATTGACTGTGCTGAGTTCGTCTATGGAAAGTATTCCTGTAAATGCTCCTGATAACATTTCAATAATAAAGCCTCTTGGAAAAGGAAAGTCAGGTTATTCATACCTTGCAGAGATGGAAAACCGTCTTGTGGTATATAAGCTTATGCATAATGAGCCCTGCCCATACTATTCTTTTAAAGACAACAAGGTAAAGCTGGAAGTTAAAGCATATGAAATCCTTAAGCAGATTGGTATCAGGATTCCCAGACTCATAAGTTATGATGAAGACAAGGCCTATCTGATAAAAGAATATATAGAAGGCAAGAATGGAATTGAATGGCTAGCCTTTGAAGCTATGGATGAGGAAATAATTTCAGAACTCTTCGAAATGTCATTCCGCTTAAAAGGGAATAAACTGAATATCGATTACTTCCCTCCTAATTTTGTAATTGGACAGGATGGTCTTTATTACATTGATTACGAAGTCAATCCTTATGATGAAAGGTGGAGTCTGGAAAAATGGGGCCTCTATTTCTGGGCAAACCGCAAAGGCATGGCAGAATATCATAAGGATGGCAATTGGATGCATATAATAGAAGATCCTGACAACGGACTCCCGCCTAAAGAGCCCTTTGAGAAAACTATAAAAGACTGGATAGTAAGGTTTGGTTTTAAGAAGACCTGAGATAGCTTTTGCTATAGTTTTTCTAAAACTACTAATTACTGCTTAATTAATACAATTTGATTTCCGATAATAAATTTATTTGTCGATAAATATTAAAGATCTTATGAGAATTCCGAGATTCAAGAACTGTTTGCTTGCCCTTTTGTCAGGTATTATGCTTGGTGCTTCTGTAAATTATCTTTTTTTCTGGCTTGCCTGGATTTCACTTATTCCACTTTTTATAGCTCTGGAAGGGAAAAAGCCAGGGGAATCTTTCATAACCGGCCTTTTTACAGGAATTGCCTCAGGTGCAGTCTGTTTTCAATGGATGTATCCTGTAACTCAAAGATATACAGGTGAACAAACTCCGGCTGGCATTTTTCTAATAGCACTGTGCGCTATATATTTCAGCCTTTTTACAGGTGGATTTGCATATTTATATAATTTTATTGCTCAGAGATTTTCTCCAAAGGGGAAATATAATTTAGTCAAATACCTGCTTACTGCATGCTCCCTGTGGATAATATTCGAATGGGTAAGGTTGAAAATTTCCATGGGAATGCCATGGTTCTTATGCGACCTTTCAGTCACACAGACAAAGTGCATTTACCTCATACAGCTCTCTCCCCTTACAGGTGCTTTAGGAATATCGGCTGTAATTGTTGCAATAAATTATCTTTTTTTCTCTGCCTTTCAGAAAAAAAGTATTAAACTAGCCTGTTACGCGCTGGGACTATTGGGACTTAATTTTGTAATAGGTTTTATAGCTGTAAATTTCTACTCACCCGAAGATGTTTATTCAAAAAAAGTAGTTATTATCTCGGAAAATATAAAAGCTGAAACAAGGTGGTCTGACAAGACCGGAGATTCACTGGCTGCAATATTTTTCAGGCTCAACAGCAAGGCTTCATCGCTTAAGCCTGACCTGATCGTTTGGAGTGAGTCAGCTCTTCCATGGACCTTCAGCTATGATGATGCACTTATACATAAAGCATTAAGCCTGACTTACGAAAGTAAAGCCTCGCACCTTATTGGCATGCTAACAGAATCGACCTCTGAAAAAGGGAAAGTCTACAATTCCGTATACTCGATAGAATATGACGGGAAAGTTAGTTCGCGCTACGACAAAAAGGAACTGCTTAAATTTCTTGAAGAACCTTTGTTTGAGAACAGTGCAGTTAGTGTAATGCTCCCTTTCTTTGCCAATACAGGTTACAAAAATGCACTCCGGGGTGATAGAAGAGTTCCTGTTTCAACACCAGCTGGAAGTGCAGGCATACTTTTATGCAGTGAATCACTAAGCCCTTCGGCTACACTTGAGTATGCCGAAAACGGCGGAGTTGGTTTCCTTGTCAATATGAGCAATGATGCATGGTTTGAGAACACAGAATTAACGGACCTTCATTTCTATTGCTGCAGACTTCGTGCAGTTGAAAACCGCAAAGATATTATTATAAATTCAAACCGGGGGCTATCTGGTTTTATAGATTCAAAAGGTGAAATATTAATCAAGAGAAATTCAGATAAGCCATTCACATTATCTGCAGATATTCATCCGAACCTTCAAACAACACCTTATTCGTCTTCGGGTAACTGGATAATATTTCCATCGCTGATCTTTGTTTTAATTAACACAAAAAACAAAAACACAAAAAACAAAAACAAGAAAGGGACCAGTGCATGAAAAGACTAATTTACATTCTTTTCTTTTTAACTTTTTATTCTGTTAGTTCGTATGCATACTTTCAGCAAGGCAATTGGCGGTGGAGAAATGACGATGGTAATGAAACAGGCGCTACATGGAAAGCCGCAGAAAAAACTCCCATAGCTCTAAATGATAATCAAAACATAAGACTCAGAGTGCAAGCCTTTAATAATGATCCATCTGGAACTAGCGGTTATTATAATACGGGAATTGCTTACTCAAAAGATGAACAGACCTGGATTCCAATTACAAATAATCCTACTGGAAAAGACTTTGTACTTTCTCCTTCAGTTTATTTCGCTGATATGTCTGACGTGAACAATCTACTTCTTAGTTCAACTGATGGTTATACAATGCAATCAGGCAAAATGTATGCGGTAACATACCAGAACTCATATTGTTTGAACAATTATAGTAAAGCCGAATTTGAGTTTTGTATAAAAGCTACAAGTAACATAACACCAAATACCAACTATTACTTCTGTTTAATCAGATCTCAAACAGATCTTGCAACTGCAACTTCAGGTCAGCTATTACTTCCAACTAATTACACTACTGAAAGTGGTGGAGGAACAAGCGGTGCCAAACTTACTTCAAGTCCCACTTTACCTGTTGAACTAATATCATTTACTGCTGCTCTTAAAAGCAACAGAGTTAAGCTAGATTGGATAACAGCAACAGAAGTAAATAATCATGGCTTTGAAATTCAGAGAAAATCCCCGAATGCAGCTTCAGGAAATAGTAATTGGGAGAAGATCGATTTTGTTGAAGGATATGGGAACAGCAACAGCACAAAAGAATACAGCTTTACCGATAATAAACTGACGCTGGCCGGCACATATTCTTATAGGCTAAAACAGATGGATAATGATGGTAAATTTGAATATTCAAAGGAAGTAAATGTTAAGTTTGCCGGATTCAGTGCATCTTTAAACCAAAACTATCCTAACCCATTCAACCCTACTACAAGCATAAGCTACACAATACCAAACAGCAACTTTGTAACGCTGAAGGTCTACAATATGATTGGACAGGAAGTCCGCACACTTGTAAGCAGCTTCCAGGAATCCGGAGAACATTCAGTAGAATTTAGCGCATCGGACTTAAACAGCGGCATATATATCTACAGACTTCAGGCTGGAAACTTTACCTCAGTAAGAAAAATGCAATTGATCAAATAAAAATATAATGTATAAATTACATGGATCTGACAAGATGCAGGTCCATGTAAT
>JAUZPB010000194.1 GCA_030706145.1 Bacteroidota bacterium | reverse complement strand
GTTGGTCCAAATTTCCGTGTAGATCACGATGTCAGCCTTCTGATACCTGAAATATGGTGCAGGTTAAACGTATTTGAAAGAGATCCCAAATTCCTTATTAGCGAGGGATACCTTGAGAAGATGAATGACTTTGAGTATAACAGTCAAAAGATACTTGCAAGCAGACTAGGCTACAGGATAACAGACAAGTTTGTACACACTTTCTTTGGACGCGTTTTTGAAAATCCAAATTCCGTTTTCAATGAAGAGATGTTAAAGCCTGAGACACAGGATATGGAATCATTTTCTGATGGAGTAAACAATATCGTAGAGGCACAGCAGCGCGTTGCCAAATCATATTTTAATGATGGCAGCATTGAGGCAGCATGCCCTCCTTTGAAGGCTTTGCTATACATAATGGCAGAAGGAAACTTTAAGGGTAAGGATATTGATGATCCTGAGATAAGAAATATGTTTACACGTGAATATCTTCTTTCAAGTGATTGGTATCTTGACAGGCTTATGACAAAGCAGCTTAGCGATATTTCGCTCTGGCAGCGTCACGTATCGTACCTGCAGAATTTCCTTCATAAGTCAAGTCATCTTGATGTAGCTGACAGGCTTGGAATAAAAGACAGGCTTGAGAAGGCAGAAAAGCAGCTTCAGAAGGTTAAATCCCCTGCTTACTTAAAGAGCTTAAACGGCACACTAGGTTCAGATCCGCTGTTTATGCAAAAAGTAACTGCTTAAAAAGATTCACACATAAAAAACAGGGTAAAAGCCTATTATGACTTTTACCCTGTAATTTTTTTACATACCAAAAACTTTAATTAAAACTAAAACGCCCTATCATTCGCCATGAATTGCAAACTTATCTTCTGTTGGGCGAATTTCATCATAAAGCCCTCTTAGGGCACGGTAAGCGCCCTGGCTTCCTCTTTGAGCGCTAAGCCTATAGAGGCGTATTGCCTTTGCTTTGTCTGGGAACTTTACTGCAATTCCTTTTTCATAGCAATGGGCCAAAGCAACCTGAGCTAAAAGAGAGCCATCGGAAGATGCTTTTTGAAGCTTTTTTATTGAGGCTTCAGGTTTTTCGTATCTGAATCCATCCTGAATGTTTGCAACGGCAAGTCTTACGTTTGCCTCTTCGCTTTTAAGTTCTTTTGCTGCCCTTTTCCATATTTCAATTGCCTTTTGTTTGTCTTGTTTTACCAGGTTACCTGTATAATAACACAAGGCAAGTTCATTTACTGCAGCTATGTGCTTTTTGGAAGCAGCCTGTACAAGGAGTTTCAGTGCATCGGCCTCAGTTATCTGTGAAGTATATCGCAGGGCAACCAGAGCTGCATAAGCGAACTCTGCATCCGGATCCTTTTTAATTATTCTTGCCTTAAGAAGGTCAAAGTATCCCTTTTGCTGCTGAAGCAAAAACCACAAGAGCCTCTGCCCGCGGGGAGAATCCTCTCTTATAGATCTTATATATTCGACAGAAGCCATTACAATATCCTTTTTCACGCCGAGGCCTTTTTCATAGCACCTTCCCATAAGTGTTTGTGCTTCCGGGCTTCCAGCCTGAGCTGCCTGTCTGATTAGCTCAATAGAAGTAGTATCTGCCTCAAAAAGGCTGTCTGAATCCTGCGCCTTTTGGTCAAGTGCAACTCTAAGTTCTTCCCTGCCTGCTTTTAAGACCTCTTTAAGAAGGGTTTTATCGTCGACCTGCTGCTTTGAAGAAAGTGAATCGTTTTTACCAGTGCTCAGGTCAAAATAGTTAATACCCCAGGAAGCATCCACCACATTACCTGTATTTGAGCTGCCGGAACTATCAGTCTGTGTCACAAGAGAAGAGTCAATTCCAATACCAATACCGTTTTTATGAAATTCCTTAAGGACATCCTTAGCAGGCTTAAAGCCGCTTGCAGCAGCTTTCTTTATATATTTATACGCTTCGCTTAAATTCTTTGAAACAACGAGGTTATCTGTAAGTAAAAGGCCTACTATATATTCAGCTTCAACCATTCCCTTTTCGGCAGCTTTCATAAAGTGGTTATAAGCCTCGAAAGGATTCCAATCTACTCCCCAGCCATTATGCAGAAAAATGGCGTAGTTATAATCTGCTGCCGGAAGGTTTTTATCTGCCGCCTTTTTAATCCAATATATGCTCTTTGGCGTATCTACAGGGAATCCATCGCCTGTAAGATAACGCAGTCCCAGTTCGTGCTCTGCAAAAGGATTTCCTTCATTTGCATCTTTTATAAGAAAATAACCCTGCCAAAGCTGGTAGGAGTTATCAGTGCGCTTAAAGATCTTTGAATTTTCAGGCGGTTTATAGTCGCGAAACACAGGACTGTTTGGGTGCTCCTGCTCTTTTTTCTGCTGACTCATCTGAGCAAACATGGACTCAGACAAAAATAATGAGAATGTAAAAACAAAAAGAAGCAATTCAGAACAAAAGATCTTAGAGAGAAGGCATGTAAAGGAATTGCCTGACTGTTTTATGTCCGGGTATTTGTATGAAGATTTCAGAATATCCTCTTCAATAACATGTTATCTAAAAATAATTACTTTTTACAGGTTGTGAGATCCGGCAGTTTAATGGAAAAGAAATCAAACGAAGCATTTGTGTTTAGAAAATGAAAGTAAGCTGCCATTATAAAAATTTCTTTTTTCTCTCTACGTGCCTTAAATCAGTTCTTAAACAACTTAAGAATTAGAGTTGTTCCTTTTAAGACCGGCAATAAGATTTTCACCGGTCTTAAAAGGTCAGACAAAAAGAAAGAGAGATAATAATTATTTTATGCTAATTTTTCTTTTCTTCCAAGGATAAAATAAATATAAAGGCTAAAAAGAAGAGTAGTTACTATCTGATAGACAACTGGAGTTGCAATCAGTTCTCCGTCCATAAGGCCTGTCTGCAGAAAGATATATTTCAAGAAATAGTATGCCCATTTACTAATAACAATGCTAAGTAGCATACTTACGAAGTTATTCTTTATTTTCCCGGAGATATAATAAAACAGGAAAACGTTTAAGCCTAGCTCAATTGTAATTAAAGCTGTTTTAAGAACAGCAGGATGAGAAGAAATAAGGAAAGAGAAAAGCGGCAGAGTCAAAGCAATGGCATAGTTATTTATCCTGCCAGAATGGGCAAGCGACAAGATCAGCATTATTCTCATAGGTTCAACCAAATAGACCGGGAAGTTAAACAGATGAGAAATAGCAGGAACAAAGTATATAAATGCCAGAGCAATTATGTCAAGAAATATGCTTTTAATATTTCCTTTGCTGCCAGATAAGGCCAGTACATTTTCCATATATTTACCCTAATTTTGATAAGTTTCTGAATTTTTCAAAGATTAAAGTTTATGGGCTAATATAACATATTTTTTTTATTTTTAATAAATTTTATCGCTATTTTTCGGCATAGCATTGCAATGAAAATTTGCAAAAAGTGTACAAAAATTGCGCTTTCTTAGAAACAATAAGTACAGTAAGTTGGTTTACGAGTCAAAGAGAAAGTAAAATAAACCCAAAACAATTTTCAAGGGTAGTTTCTTTATCCAAAGATCAATAAACAACAAGGACAAGCATTATGGATAGAAGAGATTTTATTAAAAAAAGTTTTGCTGCTTCATTAGCTGCAGGTTCAACACTTGCAATGGGCAATTACGAAAAGATTTTTGCAGCTGCAAATAGCCTTCCTGCTGCATATTACGATATGGTTGCAGTAAAAGGGGGTGAGCCCGAGGTCATGTTTGACAAGGCAATTGCCTCGCTTGGCGGAATGAAAAGATTTGTAAAAAAAGGTCAGACAGTAGTTGTAAAACCCAATATAGGGTGGGACGTCATACCTGAAAAAGCTGCAAATACAAACCCAAAACTTGTTAAAAGAGTAATTGAGCACTGTTACAATGCAGGAGCAAAAGTTGTATATGTCTTTGACCATACATGCGATAACTGGACAAAATGCTATTCAAACAGCGGAATTGAAAGAGCTGTAAAGGATGCTGGCGGAAAGATTGTTTCAGGTGCAAGCGAATCATATTATCATGAAGTAAATATCCCAAAAGGAAAGAGACTGAACAAAGATAAAGTACACGAGCTTATACTTCAATCGAATGTTTTTATAAACCTGCCTATACTAAAGCATCATTCAGCTGCAAGGATGACAGCAGCTATGAAGAATCATATGGGACTTATCTGGGACCGCAATTACTGGCATCAGAATGATCTTCAGCAGTGTATTGCCGACTTTTTAACCTACCGCAAGCCTGATCTCAATATCATTGATGCTTACAATGTAATGAAGAAAAATGGCCCGCGTGGCGTATCAAAAGAGGACGTGGTTTTAATGAAGTCCCAGATCATCTCGACAGACATTGTTGCTGCAGATGCAGCAGCTGCAAAGTTATATGGAGTTGAACCTGAGTCTATTGGATATATAAAAGCTGCACATGAAATGAAGCTTGGAAATATGGACTTAAATAAACTTTCGATAAACAGGATAAAGATCTAGAATAAAATAATGACAGCTTATTTGAAAAAAATACGTCTAACAGTTTCGTTAGTTTTCTTTGTATTTATTGCCCTGATATTTGTTGATTTTAAGGATTATCTCCCCTCCTGGAGCAATAAATACATTCTTTTTTTAGAATTTGTTCCTTCATTTTTTAAGTTTCTAAATCTCTTTAGCCTAGGCGCAATTGGCTTTATTGTAGTGCTGGCCCTGACACTTCTTTTTGGAAGAGTTTATTGCTCAAGCATTTGTCCGCTTGGCACATTGCAGGATATAATAGGCTGGATCTCGAAGAAGATTAATAAAAATAAGCGCTACAAACTGCTTAAGCCTTATAAGATCCTTCGGTATTCACTTTTATTGCTGAGCATACTTTCAGTTGCCCTTGGAAGTATGGCTGTAATAAATCTGTTAGATCCATATAGCAATTTTGGAAGGATCAGCTCGGCACTTGTGCGTCCATTTTTTATTTGGATAAATAACTCTATATCGCACAGTTTGGAGAAATTCCAGATCTACTCACTTTATCCCTATGAATTTAAGGGAATTGCGATAGTACTGCTTATACTGCCCTCTTTGTTTCTGATATTAGTAACCTATTTATCCTTTAGCAAAGGCAGGCTCTATTGTAATACAATATGCCCTGTCGGCACACTTTTAGGGTTAGTATCAAAGTATTCTTTCTTTAAGCTTACAATTGATAAAGACAGCTGCAAAAGCTGCGGAAGGTGTGAAAGGGTATGCAAAGCCGGTTGTATTGACAACAAAAATAAAGAGATTGACATTTCAAGGTGCGTAAGCTGTTTTAACTGTCTTAGCTCCTGCCCTTCTTCAGGTATTGGATATAATACTCCTTTTGAAAATAGAAGCAGAAAAAATTTTTCAGAGGTAGAAGAGCTCAACATAAGTAAGCGCGAATTCATAATAAGCACCTCTATCTTTCTTCTTGGAATAAATAAATTAGCATTTGCGCAAAGAAAAATTAAAAGTTATAAAAACAGCACTGTACCTGTATTAAAGAATAATCCTGTTACACCTCCTGGGTCACTTGGGCTAAAACATTTTACAGGCTCGTGCACAGCCTGCCACTTATGTGTAAGTGCTTGTCCAACACAGGTACTTCAGCCGGCTTATCTTGAATATGGACTGCTTGGAATTATGCAGCCAAAGATGGATTACAAGAAAAGTTTTTGCAATTTTGAATGTACTATATGCAGTGAAGTTTGTCCAAATGGCGCAATTTTACCTTTAAGGCTTGAAGAAAAAAAGACCACACAGCTTGGTCATGCAAAGTTCATAAAAGATAACTGCATTGTATATTCAGAAAATACAGAATGCGGAGCCTGCTCGGAGCATTGCCCTACAAAAGCCGTTACAATGGTTCCATATAATAAGCTAAATGCACCACTGGTAAGAGAAGAATTCTGCATTGGATGCGGAGCATGTGAATATGCTTGTCCTGCAAAACCATATAAAGCAATTTATGTAGAAGGAAACCCGGTACACAAAAAGGCAAAGAAGCCCGAAGTAAAGAAAGAAGAACAGAAAGTCGATTACAAGGAAGATTTCCCATTCTAATCCATTATAAGTTTACTATTATGGGGCTCCCAGTACCAGATATTCTTTATTCCTTTTAGATGTACGCCACCGTTCCATCTGTTGTAAGAGTTAATGTCGATAAACTTCATCTTACCGGACAGGATCTTGTGGCCTTCATCTGTTATTTTAAGTAGATTTTCACCGCTAATAATTGAAGATTTAAGGAGTAGATCGACATAGTACAATATTTGAAGGTCCCCCATTCCATATATACTTTCACTTTTCCAGAATTCACTGAATATCTCCCCTCTTTCTCTTGGCCTTTGCTGAATAATTTCTAATATCTTATTTTCAATTCTGTTAAGTCCATTGTGGACAAAAGGAAATCTTTCAAGGTGGGCCTTTAATGCAGCAGAAATAAACTTAAGTCCTGTAGTCTCCAGCTTTATGAACTTAAGGAGGTCTTCAGGATCATTGGATGAGTATGCCTGCCATATCTCTTTTGCCAGAAATAGTTCTTCTGTCGAAATTTTCTGGCGCATAGAGAAAAGTGAAGACAGCTGAATTGGAGTTAGCTGCCCCATACCAAGGAAATGATCTACGCCAGGAAAGCTATCAATAGAGATGAGGCTAAAGTTTAAATCTGCAAGGTTATTCTCAGCAAACCAGTTAAGTAAATAGATCAGGTTTATCTGGCACAAAAGGTCATATTCAAACCAGAGTATAACTTCGTTGTAGTTTTCAGCATGCTGACTTAGCCTCTCAAAAGTTGAGGAGATATAATCCGTGTAGTTCTGCTTTTCCAGTCCATAGACTTGATGAAAGTATTCCGGCCTAAGAAGCCAGAAGTTACTTTTATTTTGGCATACAGGTCCTTCAGATAAGATCTCCTTCCAAATGATAACGTCTCCAGGAAGGCCTGAGTGTCTGAATTTTTTTGCTGTCCCATCGCCATTTAGTATATGCAGAAATTCTTCTTCCATAG
>JAUZPB010000193.1 GCA_030706145.1 Bacteroidota bacterium | reverse complement strand
GTTTAAATGTCTGTCAGCTTCATGTGCTGCACTGCATAGTGCCGCAACGAAAAATCCTATTGCCCCGCCTAAGAATAAACCCAATAAAAACTTCCCCATTTTTATACCTCTCATAATCACTAATTTTTTATTTAAAGCTATCTTTAAACTTCTGTGCCATAGCTACCACCTGCATTGCTTCACATGCTGCTAATTTTGCATGATGGTTTAACATCTGAATCGCTTCTTCTGGATACTCATCTCTTCTAATTGCACCCCAAACTTGTTTCAGCCTTTGAACAACCTTATCCAACTCCTCAGAGGCTTCCTGAACTTCTTCCAGAATTACTCCATAGCCTTCATGCATACTGTTAAATTTATTACCATTTTCTATATTTGCGTGTTCTAGCTCTTGCATTGCAAGTACTTCTACACCTATTAATAAATTTTTCATTGAATCCATCTCCCTTTTAAAAAAGGCCTACAGAACTGTTGTTGCAATATAGGAGTGCCTGGGGAGACACCTCCTCTTTTTTTATAATTTTTTAATGTTCTGTAGGCAAAATAAGCAATTGATTTTTATTTTACACTACCATACCCAATCATCCATTTTGGTAAATGCATTAACAACTATTGATACTGGAAATTTTATTAGTGTCCGGATAATGAATTTAAATCCTTTTACTTTGTGTTTTTTCAAATACATCCAATTTGTTTCTACTATTCCAAGCAAGTGAAATAATATAAAAGATGTTACAGCTATTGCTAAATAGAGACCTAAGAAGTTTATAAAAATATTCATTACCTAATCCCTTTACCATTGCACTTTTTACAAGGCTTTTGTATCTCAAACCATGGTTCTACCCACACCTTGCCTGTACCGTTGCAGAAATTACATTTTTTAATCTTAGCCATACTTAACCTCCTATAGTTTGTCCTTAATCCTTGCTTTCACTGCTTCAAGCAGCATATTTTGATTTACCTCTTTATTTTCTAAAGCTTTCATAACATCTTCATCAACTGTACCTTTGCTGATAAGATGATGTATAATAACCATTTCCTTTTGGCCTTGTCTGTGTAATCTTGCATTTGCCTGCTGATATAATTCCAGGCTCCAAGTAAGCCCAAACCAAACAATGATATTGCCTCCGTACTGAAGATTAAGGCCGTGTCCAGCGCTTGCAGGATGCACTAGAAGTACTTGTATATTACCTTTATTCCATTCATCTATATCCTTTGAATCCTCTAGGCCCCTAGGCTTATAGTCTTTAAGATATTTCATTATTCGGCTATAATCATGCTTGTATGTATAAAACACTAAGACTGGCTTTCCATTTGCTGCATCGATAATATCTAATAAGGATTTAAGCTTTTCCTCATGGACTTCTACAACTTCATGATTTTCAGAATAAATAGCACCATTGGACATTTGAAGCAATTTGTTGGTAAGTACTGCCGCATTCGCCGCTGTTATTCCATCTTCTCCAAGTTCAATTACCAGGTCCTTCTCCAACTGTTTGTATTTATTCAGTGCTGATTCTGGCAAATTAATCTCAATATGGTTGTCTATTCTTTCAGGTAGATTTAGATAATCCTTAGCTTTCATACTGATGCAAATATCTGCTATCTTATTATGTATTGCTTCTTCGGCACCTTCTTTTAATTTCCAATCAAATACAACGTACCCATTTTTTCTGCCGGGACTAAAATATTGATCCTTATATCCAGTGATGGTTTTACCTAATCGTTTTCCACCATCAAGCAGGTATATCTGTGGCCATAAGTCTATCAAGCTGTTAGGTGCTGGTGTTCCCGTAAGTCCTACTATTCTTTTAAAGTATGGTCTTACCTTTTTAAGTTCCCTAAACCTAATAGCCTTGGATGATTTAAAAGAACTAAGCTCGTCTATGACAACCATATCAAAGGGCCAATCATTAAAGTATTGTTTTACTAGCCACTCAACATTTTCTCTGTTTGTAACATAGATGTCAGCACCTGTGTTCATAGCTCTAATCCGTTGTTTTGGATTACCTAATACTTTTGAAATCCTTAGGTGATTTAGATGGTCCCACTTAGCTACTTCAGTGCTCCAAGTATCCTCTGCTACTCTTAAAGGTGCTATCACTAAAACTCTATTTACTTCTCCTAGGAATAATAGTTCATCTATTGCTGTCAATGTTGTCACAGTTTTACCTAAACCCATGTCAAGGAACAGGCCTGCAGCAGTGTTCTCAAATATGTGTGTAATTGCATATTGTTGATATTCATGTGGTTTGAATTGCACCAGCTATCACCTTCTTTCCCTTCTCATTTTTGAGAAACCAATATTACTCATTTTTGAGTAAATCTATTAAATGTTTTATTCCTTCTAACGAATCTATGCATCTAACTTCAAATCCAAGTTGTCGTAATTCCTTAGCTCTATATTCCTGTAGTGGTTTAGGTTTTTCACCCAGTGCTTTAAGCTCTATAAAAATTATCCTCCCATGTGGTAATAGGACAATCCTATCAGGCACTCCTGACATCCCGGGACTAACAAACTTTAAAGCTTTACCGCCTATCTTCTCAATTTCTTCTTTGAGTCTTTTTTCAATTCTGCTTTCACGCATTTTATAGTCTCCTTAATGGAACAAACTCTAAAATACTTTGTTCCATGCTCAAAGCCTTGATATTACTAGATTTCATAGGGCCTTAAGAATGAATGGAACAAACTTTTCCCTATAATATATTTTTCGCGCGTGTATATGTGTATAGGGATAATATTGCCTCTAATTTTATATATTTTAATTTTTAATAGAAAACTTTGTTCCATTTGTTCTTGACACCTCTTAAACCATTGATATAATTCACTTTGCAAGTGGAACAAAGTGTTATAAAAGTTTGTTCTACATTGTTCCACTTGTTCTATTTTGTTAAATCCCTTTCATATAACCTCTGTTTTCCATAGAGTTTATATATGGCACTCTTCTGCGACCTCTTCCATCCTTTTAAGCTGTTAAGGATATTATTGATTTCAATAGAATCAGCTTTTCTTATATCAGATTTATTTTTTTCAAAGCATTCGCACCATATTTCCAGCGCACATACTTTACTTCTTTTAACTGTTCCTTCAATAACATCAATACCCTGAAGGAAATTTCTCCTTTTATAAATATCCCAGTCGTCCCACTCCTCTGGAAGAAGAGTATCAAGGTATTTTAATATGACACCTTCTTTTTCACTAACTTCCCTGTGCTTCTCCTGTTCTGCCTTAGCCAATTCTTCCTGATCATCAGATAGATATAAAGGCTCTTTTTTATCTCTCCATAGAACTATAGCTTCAGCCCAAATCTGGTCGACTTCGTCCGGCAGGTCATTTGTGACACTCTTTGTCCTGCCGTCCTTAGATACATCAACAGGCCAGTATCTTCTCTCTCCTGTTTCATCTTTTAAAAATTCTGGTTTATTAGTTGTCCCAGCAAATACACACTGTCTCTTTAGGTAAGAGCTGCGTCTATCATAAGCTAATCTTGTTCTATCTTCTTGAGAAGTAATAAATCTCTTAATAGCATTTGATTCGGATTTACTAAAGGCCTGAAGTTCTCCAAACTCTATAATCCAAGAATTCATTAACTTTTCTATTGCCTGATTTCCTTCCACATCCTGTATTGAATCTGTAAACCAGTCCTTTGCTAGTGTCTTAAAGAATGTGCTTTTATATATACCCTGGGAGCCCGTAAGCACTAGCATGTAGTCAAACTTTATTCCGGGCGCAAATATCCTGGCTACAGCACCGCATAGCCATTTCCTAGTTACGAGCCTTATGTATTCCATATCCTTGGCACCCATGTAATCTATTAGCAGCGTATCAACCCGGTCTTTTTTGTCCCAGTTCAAGGAGTTCAGATATTCTTTCACCGGGTGATATGAATGTTTAGTTATTATTTCTTTAAAAGCATCATCACAATTTTGTTTTGACTGGATTCCCCACATTTTTGATATATAAATTCTTAAAGAGCTGTCATCGCTATCTTTCCATTCACTAAGATCATTCTCTTTTCTCCAGGGAAGCTGGCCAAGGACACAGACTCTATTAGAAAATTCATTATAGGCCATCTTTCCTTTCAAATTTGAGTCATTTGATAGAATCAAAACAAAGTTATTAGGTGAACTTTTCCTGGTTCCATTCTCGTTATAATCCAATTTTGCGAGCCACGAATTACCCTCTTCATCATATTCTACAGCCTCAAAATCCTCTGATGCATTTTCCATATTGTCCTTACCAAGCTGTATCTTTACTTTTTTATCATTAGCTGCGAACTCGCTCATTTTTGAGAAAGATGGAAGCCTATTAGCTGGAGTATCCTCCTTCACATCCTCGTCGAGTTCTCCAAATTTATGTATTCTTACTAAATCAAAAGCGTTGCATAATATTCCGCTTGTAGGATCTGTTCCATGATGACTGAAACTGAACTTGTCTTCGTATACTACAACTCCGCCGCTGGTACTTCCTCTGGCATATGTATATCTAGTTTCATCAGCACCGGGAGTATAAATATCACTTAAAAACTCAGCTATAGCATCGCTTATGCTGTATGTCCTGCAGAATGCACCTATAATACCTTTCTTTTCTAAAGGGTCTTCTTGCTTCTTTATTGCTGTTGTAATCTTAGCTCTTGCCCTGCCGCTCTCTGGCCAATAGCTTACATCCTGCCATCCAAAAGTATATCTAGCCAGTACCTCATCAGGATTAAGCCAGGGCTCATCCTGCACCTTGAATATGTATTCTCCATCTGAGCTTGTACTAGGCCAATACATTAGTCTGCAAGGCTCATAAGTTGTATCATCGAACTGGTCTATTCCTAAGTCATTTGCTATCATTCTAGCAATCGCCTGATACTCATCTGGGAGCACTGGCCTACCAAGTGGAATTACTAACCTTAATCTTTGATTATCTGGAGCATGTGTGTGAGTTGAATACATAACACATGCAAAGTTGTATAGAAGTTCTACGCTGGACCATATATCACCATTAACATAATCCAAATCCAAGGTTAATAAAGTTCTGTTAGCAACATTCTCAGCTTTCCTGCGGCCATTCTTTAAGGAACCACCGACAAAGCCACCAACATCCTTAATTCTGTCTCTGTCAGTCTTGGCCATTTTCTTAAACTCTGCATAAGTTTCAGGTGTTCTTGTTGTTGTACTCAGTTTTTCAACTAAGGCTGAATACAACATGCTTTTATTTTTCCAGTGAACTTCTTTTTTACTTTTTCCGGTGGCTATTGTAGTTTGACCATCATGCTTTATTCTTAAAACATGCTTGTTTTCTTCTGCTTTATATTCCAAATTACCACCTCCTAATGGTTTTAATATTACTGCTTCTCTATGATATCCTTCTGTATTCATGAATTAGATTTTCTCTACTTGTAGTCGCATATATTTGAGTTGTAGCTGGGTTATTATGGCCTAGCCATCCTTGTACTACATTTAAAGGCGCACCACTATTTAACTTATGAGTAGCAAAAGTTCTTCTGAATAAATGAGGATGTACAGATTTATTTATTCCAGCTCTTTTAGCTATATTTTTAATCATTTTTTGAATAGCTCGATTCCCTAATCTTCCGTATGGTCTTCTCTCAGTTACAAATAATGCGTCGCTGGAGTCTGTCCTAGAACTTAAATAATTTTGTAAGTGAAGTTCTGCAGCCTGGTCAAAGCATACTTCTCTTTGCTTATCTCCTTTCCCTATGACGAACAGGGTCCTCTCTGACCAACAGATATCGTCTTTGTTTATATTTGTTATCTCCGACAGTCTGCAGCCGGTTGCATAGAGAAAATTTATCAATGCTTTCTCACGCAAACTAGTACATGCTAACCTAAGCTGCTCTATTTCTTTTTTACTCAGAGGCTGTTTTATTCTCTTAGGCTCTTTAGTCCTCTTTAATCTGCCCGCGGGATTAGTCGGTATGTACCCCTCTTCAAATAACCAGGAGAAGAACTTTTTAATATAAGACATTACAGTATTCGTGGTATTTTGCTGCAGGCCTTTGCACCTAACTGCAAGGTATACTCTTAAATCGGTTGTATTTACAGTAATCAATGGTTTTATAACATGCTGTGAAAACTTTACTATTTCATAGTTGGTATTCTTTAAAGTTCTCTCACTTAAGCCCTCAAGTCTTCTAACGGCTAGATACATACTCAGCTTGTCATCTATATCCGAAGCTACGAGCGAAGTTTCCTGCGGAAGCACATCATATTTGTAAAGCACTTCTTCAATTACATTTCTAACTTTAATCTGATCTAGTTCCGGAAACTCTAGAGTTAATTTGCCTATAATCTTTATAACCACTTCATCCTTGCCACTTGTACTATACATCTTAATTCCTCCCTATATTATTTGATTTCTGAGACACACCAGTGATATAATATAGGTGTATCATTTGAAATTAAGAGAGCTGATTGAAGTTGTCCAGACTGCGCAGCTCTCTTTTGTTTTATTTATTTTACTTGTCTTGATTTTTTATATCTTGATATGGTACTTTTAGCTACCCCAAATTCCTCTGCTATTCGTGTCTGTGTCCAGCCTAATTTTTTAAGTTTGTCAAACTGTGAATCATTTATTTGTGCTTTCCTACTTGTTCCTTTACTTACTGCTTTTCCTGATAATTTAGCTTTAACAAACATCTGACTGACTGCAGCTCTAGTTCTTCCTAGTTGCTCACCTATTTCTCCGTTTGAGAATCCGAATTTTCTAAGTCCAAGAGCTCTTTGTATTTCATTCGGTGTCCAGGGTTTAGTTAGATGTTTATTAGTTATATATTTCAGTATTGTTTTCTTATCTCTTTTAACTTTGTAAACTATATAGGAAAGTTTATTACCATCATTTCGAAGAGCTCTTATAGCTTCTATTTCGGACTGTGATACTCTTTCTGCCAAGTCAACCCCCATCCCCTTTTAAACTGATAAATCATATTATTGAATTGCGTAGCATCATACTACAATTTTAGGTATAGGCATCCATGCAATTACTTCTGGGTGTCCATAGAATACTAATTTTTCCGGTTCGAAAAACGCTATGCTAACCCGTTCTCTACCTTGCCT
>JAUZPB010000192.1 GCA_030706145.1 Bacteroidota bacterium | reverse complement strand
GCTTATATTCCAGGAATTTTCATCAATTCCAAAGAGGTGATAAAGGCTATAGATATAAAATCCCGCAGCCCACATAAATTGAGGCTTATCTATCTTACCATAAACCTTTGGGTCGTTAAAGTTACCATTTCGATACTCATACATAGCAGGCTGCCCGTTAGGAGAATTTATTATGCCATCTAAGGACATAATTTTTTTCAGGAAATCAACTGCTTCTGCCCTTTTATTAGAGGCTTTAAGTGCAAGGGCGTAGAAAGTATTTCCATGGGACCATATTCCCCCGTTAATATAAAGGAAAGGGTCACCTGCTTCGTTACCAGCAAACTTGAGATAAGAGATAAGCTTATGGAAATCCATGGGATAGACAGTATAAATACCGAGCTTTTTATCGAGCAGGTAGTTTTGAGCAGTACTGACCATTTGGTTTATCTTATCCTGATCGATAAGCTTAAAATCTGCAGCAGGAAGAGAGCCAATATAAAAATGCTTATCCTTAGATCCATCCTCGAAATAATTTACAAGGTATTTCAGGCTATCGTCCCAGAGTTTTTGCGTCAGCTGCTGCTGAATTTTATAAGAAAGGTTTTCATAATCACTTAACTTTTCAGTCTGATTAACCTCACTTGAAATATAGACAAAATCCTTGAGGGCTTTGGAGGCTAGTATAGTCATAAATGCCCTTGGGCCGAAATTATGCCCAATATCCCACCAATCAGGCCTGTAAGCCCAGATAAGGTTATCTTTATTATTTTGCAGGCCTTCTTCTATACTTTTTTTCAGGTATGGATATAGCTGTTCCAAAAGGTCCTTGTCGCCCGAATGCCTAAGATAACTTGCAGAAGCAATAACGAACCAGAAGTTGTTCCAGTTATCAGGAGTTGCATATTCAGTTACATAGGCGCTGTCTTTCCAGTAATAAGCATGCGGAATAATAAAATTTTTGTCAGAATGCTTCAGAGTAAACTGGAGATCCTTTTTTACTCTTTGGAGGTCGAAGTTTACAGCAGAAAGGTCAGTCAGGAAGACATCGTGAGAAAAATAAAAATTATATTCTGCAGGGCAAGGCATAGGGGCAACAGTACCGTCAATATAATGTCTATTTGCATCCAGTATTGCTTTTGCCCAGTAGTAGGACTTATCCAGGGCTTTATCGCCTGTAATAAATTGGCCCATCTTATAGGAGTAATCATTTACAGAGCTTTCAAAATCACTGATTTCCTTGCTGAAGTTATTCAACAAATAGCCGACAATCTCGTGTGATTCATTCTGCTTTGAAGAGCCTACTATCTGTATGATGGTCATTTTCTCATTTGGAAGGAGTCTTTTTTTATAAAGGAAAGCTGCGCACGGTCTCATTTGTTCACTTTTAGAAATAAGCCTTTGTGAGGAAAACTTTTCCGAAAATCTTAAAGACGAAGGAAAGAGGCTGGAGCTGCTTCTTGTAAAATAAGATGAAGGTTTTTCACCCGCGTTTGCAACAAAAACGGAAGCATTTTGAGTCTCAGGATCTTCAAAGTTGGTATAGACTGCATTTGAATGGCTATCAAATTCGGTCCATGCTTTATCAATAAGTTTGAAGGTATGACAAGTTTTAACCGATGTTTCAAGGTGAGTATCAAATTCAAAATCCTTAGCTATATTTGAATTGTTAGTAAGCTCATAGGTAATAAACATTGCAGGTTTATTTTTGCTGAACTTATAGGAGATAACAAAGGACTTATCTTTATCTTTTTTTCTAAAGGTAAGTGAGTAAGGTGTAAGGTCATATTCACAGCTCTCCAGGCCAATTCTTTGGCGTTCAGCGCTGCCTACCTTCAGGCCCATTGAAGAGATAAAACTTGTATCTCTTTTCCAGTAGTCCGTGCTAAGGTCAATTGAGTTTGCAACCGGGTAGTAGAAGCTAATTCTCTGCAGTGAAGGGCTACTATGGTGGAGTTCAATGCCTACATATGGGCCACCTACTTCTATCTGTGCATCTCCCTTAAAGTGAGTCAACAAAGGTATCTTCTGCTGTGGGAAAGAAGCAGTGCTCCACAAAAGTGCACAAAATAAAAGTGAAAGCTTACTGAACATTATTTTGATCTCCTTCTTTTTTATTATCTTATGGCATTTATTGGAAAAATAAACTACTCATCCAGAGTGAGGAACTGATTAAGGCAAAAGCTTGAAATCTTCTTTTTCCCCTTATCAGAACTAGTTGGTTTATATCTTACAATAAGTTCTTCGTTTGGAAGAACAATAAATCCATTCTGCTTAAAGATGATATCAGGATTTTGCAATGCCACAAAGAAAGCCGGTTTATTTGTCGTAAGGATCAGATGATCTGAATACTCGTTTTTAATAGAAAGCCCAGCTTTGGGGAGTCTAAGGTGTTTCCACTCTGAGTCAGTATAGAAGTTTCTGCATACAATGTTTTTCTCCCTGTCACGAAGAGTTGCAAGTACAATAATTTCTTTGCCTGATAAATATGCTGGAATTTCCAGTCTAAGAGCCACCTGTTGTGAGATTCCCTGCAATTCGACATCAAGGAATTTAATATCCTCAATTTTCCCTTTTGGCAGATGAATAAACTGAATCTGAAGGTTTCCATGGAATTCATCCTGGCTATTATTTAGTAATACGACCTCGAGCTTATCGTTATCTTTTCTAAATGCAGTTATCTGCATCTTAAAGGCTTCTTTAACAAAGTAGTAAGAAAGTTTAGGCCTCTGCGCTGAATCAATTAGTGACCAGCTTGTAACAGGCCAGCAATCGTTAAGCTGCCAGATAATTGAGCCATTTGTTTTAGGAAAGCGCATTCGCCAATGTTCCAGGCATTCTTTAAGTGCGAAGGCCTGGCTAAGCTGAGTAAGGTAAATAAATTCCTTTATATCATTGCTTACGGGAAGGTGAGAGACAAGAAACTTATAGAGTCTTTCAGGGCCTTCTACCTGTTTATTATGGAATTCAAATATACGGCTTTGCGGTCTGCGGTCTGCTTTTGGGATTACCTTCTTAAAGGTTTCATAGTTTGCAGGTCCCTGAAAGCCGAACTCGGTTACAAACAAGCTTTCATCTGACTTAACCTCTTTATAATCTACCCACCTGCTCCATAAGTCCCACTGATGGCGGTTTCCGCTATGCTGAGTGTTCGGATCAATTTCATCACTATTGCTATAAGGTGTAGAAGGCCAGTAAGGCCTGTCAGGATCAATTTTTTTTAATATCTTTGGGATTAGGTCATGATAGATAGAAAAGCCGGGCATTTCCTTGACAGGTTTGTTTTGCGATTGGTACCATATCCACTCATTTTCATTATTGCCGCACCAGATAGCAATACAGGGGTGATACTGCAGTCTGGAAACATTCTCCTCAACCTCAAGTTTGATATTCTTAATAAGGTCTTCCTCATCGGGATAAGAGGCACAAGCAAACATAAAATCCTGCCAGACCATCAGTCCTAGTTCATCGCACAGATCATAAAACAATGAATTTTCATATATGCCGCCTCCCCAAACCCGGATAAAGTTCATATTAGCTTTTTGAGCAAGCCCAAGCAGGCATCGGTATTCAGCCTCATCTACGCGTGTAAGGAAAGAATCCGATGGAATCCAGTTTGCTCCCATAGCAAAAATGGGTATGTCATTTACAAAAAAGCGGAAGGCATCATTGCCATCTTCCTTTTGAATGAGTTTAATTGTCCTAAGGCCTACGCGTTTTTGTTTTTCCTCAACAACATCCCCACTGTCATTTAGTATGCTGATATTCATATCATAAAGAAAAGGCTGCCCGTAGTTATTAGGCCACCAGAGTTTGGGATTCTTGACATTCAGTTTCATTTTCACATTTGCTGAATCAAATGCAGACAATTCCTTTTCAACCGGATTAAGTCCCTCGCCAGAAAGGCTGAGGCGTAGCTTATAACCCTTGGCAGGTTTTTCACTTAAGTTAAGACTTAGTTTAGCAATTGCCTCATTATGGGTTATCTGAACAGTTTCGAAAAAAAGTTTTTCTATAGAGATATCAGAATGCTGAGACAGGTAGACCGGGCGCCAGATGCCAGAGGTAATAAAACACGGGCCCCAATCCCAGCCGAATGAGTATTGTGCTTTTCTTATATAGACTCTTTCAGACCTGAGCGCAACAGGAAGTTTACCCTGGCTCAATTCTTTATCTGTAGCATATTTGACTGGAGAGTTAAAGAGCACTTCAAGTGTATTTCCATTTGTTTTAAGAAGTTTTGATATTTCAAAACGGTAGCTCCTGAACATATTGTCAGTCGAGGCAATAGAGGTGCTATTTATAAAAATATCACAAATTGAATCCAGGCCCTCAAAGACAAGGAATACCTGTTTTCCCTTGTCAAAGTCCTTAGGGAAGTCAAAAGTTGTTTTATAAAGCCAATCGCACTGATCAATCCACTGCAGCTGAAGTTCGTTATCGGCATAGAAAGGCTCAGCAATAAGTTCATTTTTAAAGAGGTCTGTATGGATTGTCCCGGGGATTGATGCTTTATACCATTCCTCAGGTTTGATTATATCCTGTTGTTCGTTGGAGGGATTTCTCTGCAGAGAGAATTTCCATCCGCTATCAAGTAAGATTCTTTTTTCCAATTTTACGTACCTAAAAATTATTTCAAAATTTATTTCAGCATTATCATCATTTTAGATTCAGAGTAATCAGAAGTTTCAATCCTGTAGAGATATATTCCGCTAGACAACTTAGAAGAGTGCGTGGACTTTTCAGAGAAGCCGGCCTCATAGGTGCCCGGAGTTTTAATTTCATTTACAAGTTCAGCTACTTCTTTGCCAAGTATATCATAGACCTTTATTTTTACAAGTGTAACCTCAGGAATCGTGTACCTTATCTTTGTCGATGGGTTAAAAGGATTAGGGTAGTTCTGTGACAATGAATATTTATCAGGTTTTAAGGGCCCATCCTGAACAAAAGTCTGATTTTCATAAAGGGACTGTATCTCTGATGGAAGAAGCGGATAATCAAATATTTTTATCTCATCCAGGACACCTTTAAAATCATAATTGTTATCACCCGGAAGCATCTGTCCCATTGTCAGGTCATAGCTTGTCGTTGAGAGTAGTCCGCTTACTTTAGAGAAATTCTCAAGTTGTCCGTTTATATATATTTCGGCATCCTGCCCGCTATAGAGGGCTGTAACAAAATAAAAAACATTTTTCTGAAGTACAGTCTTTGAGTCTATGTCCCGCGTGGCAGAAGATGTTTTAATTGTCCACCTTACTTTTTTTTGAGGTATAATAGATATCTTCCACCTATTCTGCCAGGAGCCGTGAGAGATAGGGAAAGATTCTCTTTCGGGTAAATCTCCCGGCATCATCCAGAAAGAGACAGTTATGGCATTCTGAAAATTTAGGATTGGGCTATTAGAGACTCTTATGTTGCTACTTAAGCCATCGAAGGCCAAAGCTTTGCCAAATACACCTGCCTTGTCAGAAGAAACTGTAGTATTTTGAGAAATGCCGTTAAGTTTATTGCTGCTTTGATCATCTGCGTTTCCATCAAGAGGGTAATAAGCTATAAGGCTGCCTTTTGAATACTTTGAAAAATCTCTAACTTCAACAAGAATGCTATCGGATGAAGAAGCGCCAAGAGTATCTAAGACCGTGCAGCTAATAAAATAATTCCCCTCTGTGGAAGGAGCTTTCCAGTAAACCGATCTGCTCCCCTGACCGGTTAAAGTTCCATCTACTGATCTCCATAAATATCTTAAAGAATCTCCATCTATGTCACTTGCAGAGCAAATGATCTGCATTTGGCCATTAAGATCAACTTTACCAGGATGAGCCGAGATCATATTAATAACAGGGGCATTGTTCTGTGAAAGACTAACTTTTATTAAAACAGAAGATGAGTCAGATGCTCCTTTTGAATCATTAACAACGCATGATATTTTGAAAGTGCCAGTTGAATCCTTTGGAGAAATCCATTGGGCAATCGAAGGATCTGAAGTTGTGTTAATTACACCGGCTGAAGACATCCATTTATAAACTAAGGAATCCCCATCAATATCAACGGCAGTGCAGTAAAGTTTTAGTTTTGCATTTAGTCCTACGTTTACCGAATCAGATGAAAGGCTTTTTATTCTTGGAGGATAGTTAGCAGCTGAAGAGCTAAAGTGATAATCAACAATTACGTTATCAATCAAAAACCTTCCTATCTCATAGCTTTCCTTTCCACCTGATGGAACAATGACAGCTACAACAGCTCCATCTGATGGAATAGAAAAAGAGCTTTTCCCGGAAGAAGACCTTATAAGATAAGAATTTGAGACCACATCATATAAGTCATGATTACCGCTGCCAAGGTCAATTTCGACAATTTTTGCTGCCTGGTAAGGGTTAAAATATAAGAAAGTTGGATAAGCCGTTTTATGGAAGAAGTCTGTTTTAAGCAGATCCAGTTTTAAGATCATAGGGACATTAGTAGTATCCAGTAGTCCAGCTAAAAGTCCAACGTGAGAGGAGCCATAAAGAGCAAGTGTTGTTTGTCCCCATCCACCCGAAATGGCATCACCCGTAGCAAAAGGAGAAGTCCCAAAGAGATTCTTTCTAATTGCCTCATGGGCGATATAAGATTCAGGGTCATATTTCATAGCCCACTGATAGCTATCCTGATTTTTCTCAGGAAGATATTTAGGATAAAAGAGTCTGGCTGCATTAGCAATATTAAGTACCCATTTGCCAATAGCTCTAGCAAAGCGTTTATCGTATCGAACAAGGGGCACCAGAGCGCCGGCCTGCTCAAAATTATTCATAATAAAGGCATAGTCATTCGAACTGTTTTCGCCAATAAGTCCTGATACGTCATAGCCTCCCCAGTTACCAATGATAGCTCCCCAGGAGCGCAGGGGTCCAACATCAAAGCACCAGTTTAAGATCTTTTCAATATCATAATTAGTTCTAAGCTCAGCATTCATTTTGGCAGCTATAAAGGCGCCATAGGAAAGCTGGAGTTCATAGGCTGGATTAGAAGAGAGGCCATTAAGAAATTCCATTGCCCATTCAGCTCCTACCCGGTATTTTTCATCTAATGTTTTCACATAAGCGTTATAAAGCAGCCATGCAATGGCCCCTGAGGCCTCTGGTTCATGTACGCCTGTAGCAAGAGGAGACATACTAGAAAGGCTAAATGCACGGTAATCCATAAATGGTACTTTCCATGGAGTTGAAGAAGCGCCCATTGCCTTAAGAGCTTCGAGCCACCTGTCTGCAACTAAAGTAAATTGACGGTTAAAGTCGCCTGTATTTGGGTATAGAGAGTAGAGCTGGTAAAAAAAGAGGTTCGGCATTGTTTCATACCACCAGTCGTCTCCCGAGCTAGCTACAGGTTGGTTTAAGTAAAT
>JAUZPB010000191.1 GCA_030706145.1 Bacteroidota bacterium | reverse complement strand
TTATTATCCTTGGACTGATTATTACCGTTGGGTTTATTGATCTCCTGTGATTCAGAGGCTCTGCCCCTGGTTCCATCTGTGTTTCTTGTCCCATTTGTTGAACCATTAGCTGGTGGATTAGTTGTATTTGTATTGCCAGTATTTGTTCTTGGCGATACAGTAGTATTACTTTGTCTTGTAGGTGATGAATTTGTCCCCGATGGAGTAACCGGCGTAATAGGAGAATTACCGTTAAAAGTATTATTTCTGCGCTCAATTGTCCTTGGATCATCTCTTCTTCTTACTACATCACCTAATATATGAGGTTCATACCTGTTAACAGTAGCATTTTCGCGCTCAGGTACAATCATTCTGTCAAACTGCCTTCCATCTACTGTCCGCCTTGCCCGGCTGGTCTTTACTATACGGACCTGGTGATTTTGATATGTCTCCACAGTCCTGATATCAGGAGGTTCAGTTGGATTCATAAAAGAAGGGGAGTTTCTTAACCTATATCTTCCAATATTTTCTCGTGTGAAATCTCTAGTCTGAACAAAAGTCCACCTGTATGCAAAGGCCTCTCTTGTCTGTTCAAAACTAGCTCCCGGAGGGGCCATAGGTGCCCAGCCAATATAGTCTCCATAACTCTGCCATTCAACCCTGGCAGGAGACCAATCATTAGATTCAATCCAGAACCAGCCTGTCTGCGGAGTATAATCCCAATAGCCATAATGATATACTATCCAGCCAAATGGTTCATATGAAAGCCATGTCCAGCCGTTTTCAGTTCTCATCCAGTTACCATAGTAATATGGCTGCCAGTTAGCAGATACAAAAGGGCGCCATACGGTTCCATAATGTGGAACTATGATCCATTCCCCATATTCATCTAGTACTGCCTCTTCATCGGCATAGTTTCCGTCATCTCTGTATGATTCATCTGAATATGACCCATCTGATGAACTGCGGCTGTCATATCCTCCGGTAGCGCACCCTACCTGAAACACCATTATTGCAGGAAGCATTATCATGAAAAAAAGTAGTTTTTTATTCCATGCGAACTTAAGCTTTGATTTATTCTTCATAATTATTCATTTTATTTATTAACTATGGTTCATTTATCTATCCTTTATAACAACAGGAAATAATAAACGTTCCTTAGCAATGGATTAATGCCTGATCTATGACAATTTATATTAATTACCAGGATTATATCTCATAATATAGTGTAAAAAGCAGGTAATAGGTTAGTAAAATCCATAAATTTGTCGGAATTTTTATTTAACTTTGCAGGCTTAATTGCCAGGCAAGCTTTTTATTGCCAGGCAAACTTAACTACCAAAAGAAAATGTTGTCGAATCTAAAAGGCTGATGATACTTACAGACGAACAGAAAGAAATAATTAGTACCGATTCTGATATAAAAGTTAATGCTGTTGCTGGCTCGGGGAAAACTACAACTCTAATTGAATATGCAAAAACCAGAGCTTCTTCAAAAAAACTCCTCTATATTGCATTTAACTCCTCGGTTAAAAGAAGTGCAAAAGAAAAATTTGACTCATTAGGCCTTAGTAATATAAGAGTAGAGACAGCTCACTCGCTTGCTTTTGACAGAATTGTAAAAAGAAGTAACTTCAAGATAGACAGAGGGTATAAAACTAACCAAATTAAGGATATTCTGGCCTTAAAGCCGGATACTCCAGATAAAAATGCTCCGTTTGTTCTTGCAAACCACATTAAAAAATTTGCCCAATACTACTGCAATAGTAGTAAGGATAAGGTTCAGGATCTGGACTACCTTTTAACTATAACGGATCCTGTTGCAAAGTCTTTCGTTGAAAGCTTTTATCCCGAAATTGAATATGGAACAAGGCTCCTTTTGGCAAAGATGAACCGCAGTGAAATTAACATAACGCACGACTTTTACCTGAAACTCTTTCAGCTCCAAAATCCTCAGCTTTACTATGATTATATACTCTTTGATGAAGGGCAGGACGCATCACCTGCTATGCTGGATGTGTTCTTAAAGCAAAAAGCAAAAAAGATCATTGTAGGTGATACACACCAGCAGATCTATGGGTGGCGCTATGCAATAAACTCACTTCAAAAGGTAAAGGGATTCGGCGAATATCCTCTTAATACCAGCTTCAGGCTGGATAACGAGATCTCTGACCTTGCAATGAAGATACTAAGGTGGAAAGAGCATTTTACAGAATTAAAGAACAATGTTATTATTGGGGCTGGCAGAAGAAGTGAAATTAAAACAAAAGCTGTGCTTGCAAGAACTAACCTTAAGCTTCTTGTAAAAGCAATCGACCTTGTTACAAGCTATAGCAGCGGTGTAAAGAAAATATATTTCGAAGGAAATATTAACTCATATACTTATGCTACAGAAGGAGCATCGATCTATGATGTTCTGAACCTTTACAATGGAAAGCTTCACCTTATACGCGATGAAATGATAAAGGGAATGAAGCACATTGATGAATTGAAAGAATATGCAGAAAAGTCAGAGGAAACTGAGATCCAGATGCTAGTTGATATTGTTGAGGAATATGGTAACGAACTTCCTTCACTTATTAAATCTCTAAAGGATAAGCATGTTTCTGATGAGCAAAGAGATGAAGCTGATGTAATTTTTTCAACTGTTCATAGATGCAAAGGACTTGAATATGATGAGGTAACCTTGGAAAAGGACTTCATAAATGAAGATACTATACTGAAACTGATAAAAAAAGATGGCGCTGATTCTCTTGATAAAGATAGCTTGGCCGAAGAGGTTAATTTGCTCTATGTTGCTGTTACAAGGACCAGAAGTAAATTAAAACTGCCAGAAGAACTGACAGATCCTGAAATAAAGGAGCTAATCTTTAACTCACATAAGCATGTACTTGTTACAAATAGTTCTTTGCGCCATTCTGTAAATAAGTATAGCTTTAATATGAAAAAAGAACTTGGGAAAAAGAAACCTGCCTATGAAATTTCGGAGTGGACCCCCGAAATGGATGAAGAACTTGAATACAGGTTCAGCAAAAGAGTGCCTGTCAAATTTATCGCCGAATACTTTTGTACAACAAAAAAATGTGTACTTAAAAGAATACTCACACTGGGACTTTTCGAAAAATATAATCTCGACTGATTACTGGAGTCCCAGTCCCGGTGTATAGATTGTCGAAATACCGAAGAAGAACCTTCCATTTTCTTTTACAAGCATCCATAATCCCGGAGAGAATTTACCAAGGTTAACTACTCCTGGATAAATATTCAGGTTTAGAAGATTGTCTTTTTGACCGCTTAGAAGTAGTGATGCTAAAAGTGAATTGTTCTTATCGTAAAACACACCTGCGTTCCAGACCATATCAATTGTCATCTGATCTGTTTTTTCATTTATTACATATCTTCTTTTTGCTCTCATTCCTGCTGCAGCAGAAAAAGCTGTTCCATCATCAAATTTATATGATAAGCCTCCAATTCCGTTCATTCCAAAATAGTAGAATAAGTGCCAGTTTTCCTGTGTAGGTATCTTCCATTTTACGGAAAAGTACTGCCCGTTGTTCTGAAGTGTCAGGTCAGAAAAATTTATTGATGGCTGCAAGGACCAATCAGCTAAATTTAATTTTTCCTTAAAGAACTTGTTTACATTATCAAAACTAAATAGAATTATTCCACCAATATCAAATACATAAACATCAGATATTGGATCGACATAATTGCCTTCATATCTTTCATTTTCTACAAACTCGTTTATAAGATGGTAACTTGCCAGAGTTGCAACAGAGAATAAGGCAGGGGAGGGGAAACCATGATAATCATACCACTCTTTCATTGCGGTGTATGTCATTCCACCGCCTATAAGGTGCAGCTGATAGTTTGGCCACCACTGCGCTCCGTTTTTATCCATTTCAATCGGCAGGATCTCATTTCTTATAAATTTGCCCCAGCCAAAACTTGAAATAGCAGAAAATGGACTGCCAAGGTTTTTTAGGACATTTTTTGATCCAATACCATATGGAAGCTTAAAGATCCTTCTGTCGCTATTATCTAGCTGCAAAATATCATAACTGCCATTTAGTATAAGGTTAATTGGATTATAATTTGCTTCACTGCCATAGTCTTTCCCTGTATAAAAGTATCTGTCTTGCTGTGGAAATATTTCTGTGAAGAGTAAAAAAGAAAAACAAATTAGTATATATAAACGCACTTTTAATTCCGCAATCAATTACAAAATATTATAACTCTAAAATTAAATTAAACATGTTATTCATCTCTTTTTATCCTGTCAAAGCCAAGTCCAATAGCGTACCTTGTCGATACCCCCATTGTGACATTACCATTTAGACCAAAGACAGCCCAGATGCCAGGAGAGAAATCTTTGTATTTTATTATACCAGGATACACATCTGCCATACAGAAAAATTCTTTTACTCCGCTAAATACTAAAGAAGCCATAAGAGAATTATTCTTGTCATAGAAGGCTCCTGCATGCCAAGAGGTTTCTATTGTCCTTTGTCTTGCTACATGATTTAGTTCAACAAGATGCTTTGACCTGAAACCAACTCCAAATGAAACAGCATCTTCCGGATTTAAATTCTTTGACAGTCCAAATAATGCACCCATCCCGAATCTGTAGAAAAAGGAATAGTCCTCTGTAAAAGGCAGCTTCCACTTTAATGCAAAATACTGCCCGGCATTTACTCTTCCTTCTGGCAGCGTTACTGAAGCCTGAAGTGACCAGTCCGACAGGACTAATGTTTTACTAAAAAATTCATTTACCGAGTCAAAGCTAAAAAGTAGTATGCCGCCAAGATCAAAAATATATATATCTGAGATCTCATCTACGCTCCACCCTTCATTCGGTCCTGATTCCATTATTTCATTTAATAGATGCTGACTCATTAACGTAACTGAAGAAAACAGCCATGGAACTGGCACGTTTTTATCTTCATACCATTCCTTCATCTTTGTGTATAGCATTCCGCAGCCAAACAAATGCTGCTGATAGTTTGGTATCCACTGCATTTCATCTTTTTTAAAACTAATAGGTAGAAATTCTGTCCTTAAGAAAAGTGGCCAGCCGTAGCGATTGATACTTTCAACTGGATGGGTAAGGTTCTTAAATACAACCTTTGCCATTCTTGCAAATTGATGATCTCTGAACCTGTTCGATACAGATTGGAGCTGCGTAATGTCATAGCCGCCATTTATCATCAGGCTAAGAGGATTAAAAATAGCTTCGCTTCCATAATCTTTACCTGTATAAAAATATCTATGCTTTGGCGCATCTTCCTTAGGAATGTTTATTTGGCTGATGTCTTCCTGTGCAAAACCTGAGTAAGTTACTACTATGCAAATTAAAATTGTATATAAAAATCTCATTTTAGCAGATCCGGTAATTTTTGCAGAATAATCGAAAAAAATCCAATAAACATAAGTCTTTTTTGGGAAATAGCATAGGGAAATCTTACAACTGAAAGAAAACCTTAATTTGAATTAGAGCTTATTGTTGAGGTGGATCTTGTTCCATTCATTTGGAAAGTAGGTCTCAGCAAAAATAGACCTGGCCTCAGATAATATCCTTCCATAGTCCTTATCTGGAGCATACCGCTCTGAAATATGAAAAAGTATCAGCTTTTTTGCCTTTGCCTTTTTTGCAATTTCAGCAGCCTGATGGGCTGTTAAATGATAATTTTTTTCAGCAAGATCTTTATCATCTGATAAATACTGGCTTTCGCAGACAACTGTCTCTGATTCATTTTCCAGCTCAATTGCTCCTTTATTTGAAGCCTTGTCGTATATAAAATCTGTCAGGTAGGCTATACTTTCTCCTGGGGTTTCAACAAGAAGCGTATCTCTTAACTTATCAATGTTATAAATTTTATCTTCTATTTCAATTGATTCTTTTCCGCTTATTGACAGGTCCTTTAGCTTTTCTATCCATGGCCCTGCAGGAAGTCCTGTTTCCAAAAGGCTTTGCTTATCTATATTTAGTGAGTTTTTTTCGGTAATCCTGTATCCAATTGTCGGGATGATATGGTTTAATATTTTAACCTTAACAATAAAGTCTTTTGTCTCAAGTATGGTCCCATCAAAATCTTCTTTACTTTCATCGTGCCTTTTTGAAAAACCATCTGAGGTTTTATATGTAGTTTTAATTAGTTTGCCATCTGTTATATCAGTTATATCCCATATGCCTGGTTGTCCTGAGGCAAGATTCCATTTAAAACCTTGAAGTTTATGGTGGATTATTGCAGATGTATCCATTGGGCCCCAGACCTTAATTGGTTTTGTTTCACGGTCATAGTTGCGCCTGAAAAAGTAATCGAATCCGGCTACATGATCAATGTGCAGGTGCGAGAAAAACAGGTAATCAATTGACTTTACATCTGCCTGCCTGACTTCGTGAAGCAGATTTTCTCCGCAGTCGAAAAGAAGCCTGTAGATCTGATTGCCGCCATTGATCCAAACCATGAGTGCATTGTCTCTTCCTGGTTTTCCAAGTATCTGATATTTGATGCTCATGAAAAAATAGAAAATTTATTCATAAATAATTGATTCATTATTATAAATATACGGCTAAAATAGCGTAAATTTTATCTGTGTATTATTTTTAATTCTTTCCATTTTTTTGACCGATTTTATTGCAGTTTTGGAGTATAAAAATGAACTTTCTGAAAAGAAGATCTCACTTGCTAATGATTTTCCTGCTTTTCCAGATACCTTTCCTTTGTCTTTTTGCTCAGAATGAGGATTCTGCTTATGTGGCTAGCCATTATACAAAGTATGAGTTCAGAATTCCTATGAGAGATGGCGTAAAACTTTTTACTGCTGTTTATGTACCAAAGGATTCCTCTAAGGATTACCCTATAATACTAAATAGAACACCATATAACGTAGGGCCGTATGGAATAGATAAATATGACTACCCATTAGGACCATCAATGGCTTTTACAAAAGAAGGCTTTATATTTGCTTCCCAGGATGTAAGAGGAAGATTTATGTCCGAGGGAGGTTTTGTGGATGTAAGACCTAACAGAAATGATCCTGACTCGCTCGATGAAAGCCGTGATACTTATGATACAATTGACTGGCTTATAAAAAACATTAGACATAATAACGGTAAAGTTGGAATGTGGGGAATCTCTTATCCGGGGTTTTATGCTGCTATGGGTGCCATAGATGCTCATCCGGCCTTAAAGGCCGTCTCCCCGCAGGCTCCCGTTGCTGACTGGTTTATTGATGATGACTTCCATAGAAATGGAGCTTTGTGGCTTCCACATTTCTTTAATTTCTATGCCGTTTTCGGCAGAGAAAGAAAAGAGCTTACAACAAAATGGGGAAAGGGGTTGTCACTTGGTACACCAGATGGATATAAGTTTTTTCTAGACCTGGG
>JAUZPB010000190.1 GCA_030706145.1 Bacteroidota bacterium | reverse complement strand
GATGGTTTTACTCAGGTTAAGAACAAACTGCAAAATCATCCTGTTGCAATTAGCTTTGCATTCCCAGGACCAGCAGATTATCCAAACGGAATTATTGGCGATCTGAACAACCTTCCTGCCTTCAGAGGCGGAGTTGCATTAGGACCAATGCTGCAGGAGAAGTTCCAGCTTCCTGTCTTCATCAATAACGATGGCGACCTTTATGCCTATGGCGAAGCTATTGCTGGATTCCTTCCTTTTGTGAATGAACAGCTTAGATTATCCGGAAGTCCTAAAAGATACAAAAATCTTCTTGGCTTAACACTCGGTACAGGCTTTGGTGCAGGAATTGTACGCGATGGTAATTTGTTTATCGGTGATAATTCAATAGCAGGAGAGATATGGCTCTTAAGAGACAAGCTTTGTCCTGAAACTCATATTGAAGAACATGCAAGCATAAGAGGCGTAAAGAAAGTTTTTGCGCGCGAATCCGGTATTGCTTTTGAAAATGCTCCTTCTCCAAAAGATATTTTTGAAATAGGAACAGGCAAAAAAGAAGGTAACAGCAAGGCAGCACAAAAGGCTTTTAAGGAAATGGGTGAGGCCGTTGGTGATGCTATATCAAATGCAATTACTCTTATAGATGGACTTGTTGTTATTGGCGGAGGACTCTCTGGTGCTTCAGAGGTATTTCTTCCAGAAGTTGTAAATGAAATGAACAGCTCATTTAAGAAACCTGATGGATCTACATTCAGAAGACTTGTTGCTAATGTTTATAACCTTGAGAATAAAGACGATTTCCAGAAATTCCTTAAAGGTTCAGCAAAGGAAATTAAAGTTTACGGCTCAGATAGAACAGTAACATATGATTCTGAAAGCAGAATTGGAATAGGCATATCTAAAATAGGAACAAGTAAAGCTATTTCAATTGGCGCATATGCCTTTGCATTAAATTCCATGGACAATAAGTCTGCTATCCAGTAACGTCAGGGAATCTATGAAAAAAATATTGTGTTTGTTTCTTTTAATATCATTGTTTTATTGCGGATGCAAAAAGAATGATTCTAATCCGGTTACAACAGATCCGCCAAAATCACTGGTGGTTCAGAATATAACCGGGCAGCTTAGTAATTGGATATATGGTAAGTCATATACAGCTGATCTTAATGGTTTTGGATCATCGCAGATAGATGAAAATGGGAATTTCAATATTACAAATATGACACTCCCAACTGATGATAAGTTAACTAATATTGTAAGTTATTTTGATTCTGCAACAACAAAACCTTCTATTTCAGATCAGGCTGCTAAATATTGTATAGTCCCTAATATCTCGATCATTAAGGTTAAGAATCCGGGAAAGGTCTATGGAGTTATACAAAGTGTTAATGCAAGTAACAGTAAAGATAACTATTCGATAAGCTACATATATTTCGACAGAGCAGTGACTCTTAATGGTACTGCAACCTATAACTTTACTCATGATTCCTGGACGCTGACAAAGAAGGAAGTCTACAATCAGGTATCGTTTGAAAAGGGCTGGAACAAATTTGTTGTAAAGAATGGTGCTTACGATAGTAAGACAAATACCTTTACTTGTGAGATACTGCGTGAAGAACCTTCTGCGGGTATATGGGCTTACACAGATCTGCAGACGATCGTTACTATTCAAAGCGGACAGTTAGAAGCAGGCTTAAAGTTTCCGCTATGTGTTGATAATGGTTATAAAAGATCGGCTGCACTTTATACAGCTTCAGAGATTAACGCAAGCGGCATAATTTCAAGAATATCATGGAAAGCCCTGACAAGAAACGGCGTATCAAGACCTGTTAAGATCTATATGAAAGAAGTCGACGCTACTACAATCTCTCCAGGACTGCTTGCAACTTTTATGAGCGGGGCAACTAAGGTATATGATTCTTCAGTTCCTCTGCTTACAGATGACTGGAACTGGAATGAATTTGTACTGATGGAATCATTTAAGTATAGCGGGACAAAGAGTTTGATGGTAATAGTTGAGACAAATTATGGCGGAAACGGCGTTTCAGATGACTGTTATTTTGAATATTCAACATTGAATGAATGCAAATTCATTACCTGGTCTTTGAATAATTCACAAACATTTGGCTTCGGCACCACTTCATTTGACCGTCCGAACATAAAAATTACATTCGATCCCGAATAAAATTTCACACTCCAAAAAACAAGCACGAAAGATATATGGGCCGGTTAACAAAAACCGGCTCTCTTTTCGTGTGAATAAACTAAAACATAGTTTTTTTCTTCTTTTTTTCATCCTTCATATTAATACGTATAAATACGTATCTATACGTACTTATACGTATATAAAATCGCATATTATGCCTTTTAGTTTATTTTTTTACATCCACATAAATATTTTTTTTACATCTTAAGTTATTAATACCAAATAAATTAACTCTCTGTTTTTGACAATTAAGTTTATTTCTGGCACTATCAGTATAAATACTGATTCGAATGATGAAACTATTTAGTATATTTTCTTTTCGAAAATACTGAAATAATGTGACTTCATTAAATATGTTACTTCCTGAGGATATAAATGCGCGCAAAAACATATTTCTTTCTTTTTACCTTAGTATTTCTTTTACACTTCGATATTCTGCTTGCCCAGCAGCAGAAAAAACAGGTTATAATAAATGAAAAGCCTGGACATATTTATTACACATTTTCTGATAAAGATAGCCTCAGAGTTATAGATAAAGACATGACTGAGATGGTTGATGTAATAGTGGAATATAAAGATGATCCAATGTTCATCATGATGAAAAATAGTCCGCTTAGAAAAGTGAGCATGTCTTTTTACCAGGCAAAACAAGTTCAGTTTACAAATGACCTGTCAAGATTAGTTGAAAGTGCAAATAAAGCCTTTTCTGCTACATTCAGTATACCACAGAAGAAAAGAGAATATTACAAAGTATTTAATGGAGTGAGCTTAAGTATTCCCAAAGCATTACTTTCATCTATTGCATCACTTCCATATGTAAAGAAAGTACATCTGGATAAAAAGGTTCACTTAGATTTGAAGGAAAGTGAAAAGATAATTGGGGCTGATTCAGTATGGAGCAAATTCAATGACATGGGTGACAGTGTTATTGTTGGAATAATTGATACGGGAATTGATTACATGCATCCTGCTTTAGGAGGAGGCTTTGGAAAAGGGTGCAAAGTAATTGGCGGATATGATTTTGCTGATAAAGATAATGATCCAATGGATGAGATTGGTCATGGGACTCATGTAGCCGGAATAATTGCAGCCAATACTGACAGCATTAAGGGAATAGCACCTAAAGCACTTTTAATGGCCTTTAAGGTATTTAATTCCTATGGTGTGAGTCTTGAATCTGATATTATAGCTGCGATAGAGATGACGGTTGATCCGAATGGCGATAACAATTATGAAGATAAACTGGATGTTGTAAATATGAGTATGGGAGATAACGGTGGAAATCCATTTGATGCAATGACTAAAGCCGTCAGTAATGCAGTTAAGCTTGGCGTTACGTTCTGCATTGCTGCAGGAAACAGTGGTGATACTTATGGCTACAATTCAATTGGCAGTCCTGGAACATCAGAGTGTGCAATTACTATAGGAGCATCTGACAAAGAAGATAAGCTTGCTGCTTTCAGCTCAAAAGGTCCCACAAAAAGGACATTCTTAATAAAACCAGAAATTCTTGCTCCCGGTGTAAACATTACCTCAAGTTTTCTTGGGGGTAAATATGAAGTTCATAGCGGTACGTCTATGGCTGCTCCAATGATTTCAGGCATATGTGCTCTTCTAAAACATAAGCACAGAGATTGGACTCCCCAGATGATAAAGTCAGCACTTATGACTACAGCAAAAGATCTTGGCTATGATGTAATGAGTCAGGGAGCTGGAAGAGTAGATGCAATGAGGGCTATTAATGTAAGTACTTTTGCTATTCCTTCAGTGCTAAACTTTGGACTAGACAGCTCGTTAACCGCAACATGGATTAATGCTGACACAATAAAGATTGAGAACAAGTCGAATTCTGCTCAAAGTTACAATGTTGCAATCAATGGACTAAAATCGGGGATAACGTTACAGTCTAGTTATAATTATTTCGTGCTAAATCCAGGAGAAACCAGAGAATTGGTCTTTACATTGAAAGTAGATAATAAAATCCTTCCTGATGTAGAAAAATCACCTAATACATACAGCGGTACAATAAAGGTAACGGGTACAATTGACAGTTTAAGTCTTCCATGGGCATTTGTAAAATCGCCATTGTTAATAATTAGATCCGATATGCCATTTGAAAGCGGATGTGTCTTTAGTAAAACTGGTTCTAATTATGGTTTTGAACAAGAGTACTTTTCAGATTTGTATTCAACAGAGTTAATGGTGCCTAAAGGTACATACTCTCTATTTGTTTCGTTTATAAATATAGGAAATGATAGATCTATGAGGTCTTTTGTTTTCAAGGACAGTGTAGAAGTGGGCGGGTACAAAGAGGTTTTTATAAACTCATCGGAAGCAGATAAAACAATAAGTTTTAATGGAGTTGATGAAAACGGGAGAGAAATAAATAATCTTCCCAATTCCAGTAAAGGCCTTATAATTACAGCAACTACTGACCAAATGAATTCAAATATACTGTATATGGCTTTATACGATAAAAATTTATCAATTAGAACATCTACTGCTTCTAAAAACATTAAATTTTATTCTGCACAACTTCAGAATGGCTCTTTGGCAGATCATGCCTACAGGATAGTTCAGTATCCTGTCTTTACAGGTATAAACGGAAATGTTGTGCTAAGGAATTCACCAAGTGATTATTTGATGCAGAATTTAAGTATAAGCCTTCCTGTTGAGCAAACTGGTGCTTATGCTCAGTTCTTTAGCAATGTGAGATATTCAAGAGGAGCGTATGGAACAGTATTCTTTACCAATGATTCAGTTTATATAAATGATAAGAACTGGGCTGGCACACTATACATTACACCAGAAGTAGACAAAAACTTTGGTTTCACTGCTCATATAGCAGCAAAAAAGTCGGCTGATGATAAATTTTGGTTCGAAGGAGGTTCATTTAGGACAAAGGGTGATACGGTCATGTGCTTTATTTTTAATGAATTACCTAATGTTTATTGTTCACCAAACAGAGGAGCTATGAATTTCGGTGATGGTCCGGTTTATCCAGTATGGAATGAAACAGGTAATCTTACTGCAGTAAAAGGATCATCTGGAGGTTATAAGTTTATATTTTGTCCTGAGTTCTTAGGCCAATTATCTGAATCAAGGTATTCGGATATGTATAATTGTCTGTACTCCATATATGACAGTCAAAATACGATTGTAAAAAGCGACATTTTAAATAATACTTACGAATTCTGTGAACTTCCGGCAGGAAAATACAAGTTTGAGTTGAATAATAACAACTATACTGTTGCTGGCAGATGGGGTAAAGCTAAGTTAAGGGCAGATCTTGATCTAACTAAAAAGACTTCTTCTCCTCCCTTAATAACTACACTTCGCGTATTAAACCCCACAGGTATACCTGTCAGTAAGATAAGAAAAGGTGATAATGCTCATATTGCTTTCTCCGTAATAAACCTGAATTCAGAATTTATTGATACTGCTGAGACTAGGATATTTCTCAAAAAGCATGACTTATCTGAATGGCAGGAATTAAAAATTCTTAAGAGAACTAATCAGATCAATTTAGGCATAATGATCACAGCAGAAATAGGAATGTTTTCTGCTTATGATTCCTCTTTTATTGATATGAAAATAGTAGTACAGAACAAAGACAAGAACAGTACCGAATGGATACTTGAACCTGCATTTGCTGTTGGTAATTACATCTATACTTCGGTTGAAGAGAATGCAAATAATATTTCTGTGATTCCGAAAGAATATAAATTATATAATAATTACCCGAATCCTTTCAATCCATCTACAACTATAAGTTATGATCTTCCTGTTGAAACGTTCGTTAAACTCACAATATATGATATTCTTGGACGTGAGGTTACTACTCTGGTAAATGATGTACAAAAACCAGGCAGATACCTTGTTAATTTTAATGCCAACAACATAGGTGCAGGAATTTATATATGTAGATTGAAAACTGAAAAATTCGAAAGATCACAAAAAATCATTCTTCTAAAATAGGCAGCGTATAAATCAACGAAAAAGTTTTTGTGATTTTTGTTAGATCCGATTAATTTTGAGTTTGACAGAGTAATGCCTAAGATTGTGCCATAATAAACGAATTATATTTTATAGCAAATCTAACCAGAAAGAAATAGTAGAAAAACATGAAATTGATTCTAAAAATTGTTGTCTTAATTATTGTCCTAGTATGTCCGCTTATGGCTCAATCTACATTGCAGCTTAAGGTGGAAATTCAGAAAGATACATTTCTAGTAGGTGAGTTAATAGATGTTGGTGTTAGTGTCATAAATACCGGTACATCTTTTATACATGCAGACCTGGATGGGAAAATGCTTATAAAGGTAAAGGATGAAAATAACAATGAGGTTCCTTATGTAGGTCCCGCAGGCAATTATTTCTCTCTACTAAAGCAGGACTTTAATCCAAAGGAAGAGGACTTCCGGCTATTTGTACTTAATAGCTATTATGGAATCAAGTTTACTCCTGGAAGACCGGAGACTTATCTTAATCCCGGGCAATATACACTTGAAGTAACTTTTTATCCTCCCAATATGAAGCAGCAAAACATTAAAATTCCTTTTAGGGTTATTCTTCCCGAAGGTGATGAACTCATTGTATATAATACTTTTTCGGGATTACTAACTAAACCTTACAAAGTTAATGAGCTTGTAAAGATGATGCAAGCATTATATGAAACATACCCGAATAGTATTTATCAGCCCCTGGTCTTAAATGAGTTAGAAGCATTATATTTTGTTTGGCTGAAAAATTCCGAAAAAGCAGATTTTTATCGAAGGGAATTAGTAGAGAAGTATTCGTGGTCAGGATATACAGTTGATGTGCTTGAAGGATTGCTGCGAAAGATGGCATCAAATTCAGAACAGATTGAATATCTTAAGAAACTAAAAGCTAAGGGCGGGAATTCTCTCATGCAGAAAAAGCTCGGAAAGATGTTGGAAGCAAAACAAGCAGAATCATTAAACAACGTTCATTAACAAAATAATAAAACTTGAGAAGCCGTCTCCAAAATTTCAGAGACGGCTTTTCTTTAATCTGCAATAGCGAGCGCCATTTAACTCTATCTTATAAGCATCATTTTCTTTCTTGATGTAAAATCATCTGGCTTTAGATCATAGAAATATATTCCGCTTGAAAGTTTTGATGCATCAAATGTTACGGAATATTTGCCAGCACCTTTAATTCCGTCGACTAATGTTGAGATCTCTCTTCCTAAAAGATCATATACTTTTAATGTAACATGACCTGCTTTTGCAGTAGAATAGTTGATCACAGTTGTAGGATT